>AEPR01000037.1 GCA_000195205.2 Oxalobacteraceae bacterium IMCC9480
TAGCTCGGGCGGAACCCCCGCTGCCATTAGCGACGGAAAACATCCGTTCCTTGATCTCGTCGGGAAGGCTGGGGACGTCTTTGTGAAGACTCAAGAGGTTGCGATAGCTTGGATGAACAAGCTAAGCGAGTTGTGGGGGCTTGTCACTGAGGCGATAACCGCAACGGCCAAGAGGGCAGCTGACTCCGCAAAGTCATGGTTCGGCATGTAGTCATCTAAACAATGCCAATGAAAAATTCTTCCAAGTAATTATTTTCAGTTTTTTAGAACGCCTTCAGCAACACGTTTTTGAAGCAGCAACAGATTGTGAAGTACGACGACAACCCTCCGGGCAGTAAGACCGAAGCGTGTGTCAACCCTCAATGAGTGACGGTCCGCCAGCCCGGACCGAGCAGCACACTTCAGCATCAAACACCATCTCGTCCGATCCAGTCTTTTTCAAAGGCACCATCATGTCACCTGTCAGCCCAGTCGCGTCAGTCAGTACGCCCGCAGCCGGAACGTCGACACTGCGCATCGATATCACGTCCCCCACCCCTGCGGATACCCAGGCATTCGCGCAAGCGATGCAACGGCATACCGCCGCACCCGGCCTGACGCCGGTTGATGCCGGATCGAACACGACTTCCATGTCCGGTCGACTTGCCGACCGCGCGACCGAACTGGCATCCGAGGTGCAAAAAGACCAGCAGTACGTCTCGAAGATGCTCGAACATGCAACACAGACCGGCGACCAGATGGTCATGATGAAGGCGATGCTGGCGCTCAACGACTACCAGACGCGCGTGCAATTCGTTTCCAAGACCATTTCGAAGGCGTCGACCTCGGTGGACCAACTGACGAGGATGCAATAAACATGGCTACCTCACGTGCTCGCTTTCAAGACATTCTTCCGCGCTGGGTACTGCAACTCTCGTTATTGCTATTGCTATGGGGATGCAGCCAGGTGTCCAACCTGCAAACCAACTTGCAGGACGCCGATGCCAACGAAATCGTCGCCTTGCTCCGTCACAATGGCATCGAGGCAAAAAAAGTGACCGCCAAGGAAGGCATCACGCTGACCGTGCACGAAGCGGATGTTCCCCGCGCCACCGACATCATGCGTGCCGCCGGCCTGCCGAAACGTTCGCTTGCTAACCTCGGCACGGTGTTCAAGAAGGAAGGAATGATTTCAACGCCGCTGGAAGAGCGCGTGCGCTACATCCATGCACTTTCCGAAGAACTGGAATTCACGCTGCAGCAATTTGATCATGTCGTCAGTGCACGGGTGCATGTGGTGCTGCCTGAACGGATAGCACCGGGCGAACCCATCCAGCCGTCTTCTGCCGCGGTCTTCGTCAAATACACCGAGCCATTCGATGAAGATACCAATATCCCACGCATCACCAATCTGGTCGCGTCAAGCATCCCTGGCTTATCCGGCATCGAGGGCCGCTCCAAGGTATCGGTCGTGCTGGCTCCCGCAGGCGCGGCACCCAAAGGAGTCCAGTGGGAGACCGTTGGTCCGTTCATGATCCAGAGTGAGTCCGCCTCCGGCCTGATGTGGACCTTGGGACTACTGATCCTGATGAGCCTGGCCGGCTGTGCGGGGGTGCTCTGGTTTGCCCTGACCCGCACCGACTTTGGCAAGGCCATGGCAGTGCGCATGGCGCAAAAGATTCCAACCAAAGCGGCGGCCACATGATGCTGCCGGAGACATTTATCGACTGGTGGTTCAATCCGTGGGCGATCAGCGCCGACGTGACACAGGCCCCGGGTAGCAACGACCTGGTCGCCCGCCGCGACGGCTATCGGGCCTGGTGTGCCAGTGCCATGATCCCGGGCGATTTGCCCCTGCACTTTGACCCCGTCTGGAGCAGCGTCGCGATGATGGAAGGTGCGACGATGCAGCGCGCCGCAGGTCTGTTCATGGGCTTGATCGCCGCCCGCCAGCCAGACCAGGAAGTGCTGCGGGCGTTGCCGCTGAGCGACCAGAAATGGTGCCGCTCGATCGCCGCGACCCAGCCATTGCAAGCCTATGCGCTAGCCCATCCCGAAAGCACCGATACCCTCGACATCTGCGGACTGGCCGAACTGGCCATCCGGCTCGAACTGGGCTTCCCGGGTCTTTGGCCACGTCTGCAGTTGCACTTACCGGCGAATAGCCAAGCCAGTATTGCATTACGCAGGCAGAATAACTGGGCAGGAACGGAAGACATCCTGCGATCGACAACGCGGTCACAGCGCTGCTGGCGCCTGTGCCAACAACGCAGCGAGGAAACCTCATGATGTTTTGCACCGACACCCTCCGGCACGACGCCGCCCTGCGTCCCGACCATGGCATCCTGCGCCTCGCCGCGCTGGCCGTCACCACCGATGCGCATGCGAACGCGCAGCGCATTCTTGATAAAGCCCGCAACGAAGCCGATCACTTGCTCGATCAGGCACGGCAGCAGGCTCGCCTGATTCTTGACGAAGCCGAACAGCAATCCGTCGAACGCCTGCGCGCTTATCTGGCGGCGTTCGATGCGCAATATGCGGCTTTCGCCAGTCGTTCCCGCACGCTTGTGATCCGGCTCGCGCTTGACCTGTTCGACCGGATGATCCTGTCGATCTCCGATCGCGAACGCATCGAATCACTGGTCAAGCGACTCGCCCTCGAAGCGCCATCCAAACTGAGCGAAGCGATGCTGCATCTGCATCCGTCGGACCTGGTG
Organism: Oxalobacteraceae bacterium IMCC9480; assembly: GCA_000195205.2. Lineage (GTDB taxonomy): Bacteria > Pseudomonadota > Gammaproteobacteria > Burkholderiales > Burkholderiaceae_D > Actimicrobium. The sequence goes on from AEPR01000037.1 coordinate 2,697, forward strand.
CATCTGCCCGATCCGGAATGGCCGGTCAAGGCCGATCCGGACCTGCGTCCCGGCACCGCGTTGCTGGTCGCCACGAGCGGGGAATGGCGCATGGAATTCGACGTCGCCATTGCGGCACTCAAGGCCACACTGGAAAAACAGATCATGCCAATACCGCCCGCCTGAACCATCGCGCGTCAACGCCACCGGAGCACGCCCGATGGTAGAGTAAGCCTGCTCGCAATCTGCGAACTGCATTTTCGAATCGGCTTACTTGAGGAGTTCGACGCCATGGACAAGATCACCGATCTGGCAGCGCAAGCTGGCCAGGCCCTGCAACAGCGCGGACTACTACTCACGACCGCAGAGTCCTGCACCGGCGGCGGCGTGGCCCATGCCATCACCGACATCGCCGGCTGTTCCGAATGGTTCGACTGCGGTTTTATCACCTACTCGAACGCCTCCAAAATCGAACTGCTGGATGTTCCCGACGCATTGATTGCCCAGCACGGTGCCGTCAGCGAAGAGATCGCTGCGGCAATGGCCGAAGGTGCCCTGGCAAGTAGCAATGCCCATGTGGCGCTGTCGACCACGGGCATTGCCGGCCCCGGTGGCGCTGTTGCGGGCAAGCCGGTAGGCACCGTGTGTTTTGGCTGGTCGATGAATGCGACCACCGTCACCGAGCGTCGGGTATTTGATGGGGATCGCCACAGCGTGCGCGAACAGACGGTGGCGTATGCGCTGCAAGGCTTGCTGCGCTTGCTGGACAAGCGCTAATGCTGCGCAATTTCAGCGCTGCCGACATCGAGGTCAACGGCGTCACGATTCACTGCCGCCATGGCGGCAATGGTCCGCCACTGCTCTTGCTGCACGGCTTCCCGCAGACGCACCTGATCTGGCACAAGATTGCCGACCGGCTCGCTGAACACTACACGCTGGTCATGCCGGATTTGCGCGGCTACGGTGACTCATCGAAGCCGCCCGGCGAAGCTGATCACGCCAATTATTCGAAACGGGTGATGGCGCAGGACATGGTCGACCTCATGACCGCACTCGGCCACCGGAAATTCCACCTGTGCGCCCATGACCGCGGCGCCCGCGTGGCACATCGCCTGGCGCTCGATCATCCGCAAGCGGTACGCAAGCTGATGCTGATCGATATTGCCCCAACCCTGACGATGTACGACGCCACCGACCAAACCTTCGCGACGCTGTATTACCACTGGTTCATGCTGATCCAGCCCGCGCCGCTACCCGAAACATTGATCGGCAACAGCGCCGAATTTTTCCTGACCTTCACGCTCGGTGGCTGGGGTTCAGGCGGCAGCGGCTTCATCGATGCTGAAGCGATGGCCGAATACCGGCGCTGCTTTTGCACGCCTGCCGCAATCCATGCCGCTTGTGAGGATTACCGCGCCTCGGCAGGCATCGACCTCGAGCATGACCGCTTGCCAGAAAAGATTGCCTGTCCGCTGCACCTGATCTGGGGCGAGCGTGGCGTGGTCGGACGACTGTTTCAGCCACTGGCAAACTGGCAGGAAAAATGCAGCGCGCCGGTCACCGGCAGCGCCTTCGCGGCCGGCCACTTCATCCCGGAACAATCTCCCGAACTACTGCTGGCAGAAATGCTGGATTTTTTCAGCCGGCCCGATAGCGATTGATGTCGGCACGCGTCGCTTCGGCAACCCGCCGCGCGGCCTGTGCAAAATCTTCGTCCTGCGCCGGCGTCGCATACAGGATTGCCCGCGACGAGTTGATCATCATGCCGGTGCCATCAGCCGTCTGTCCCGCCGCGACGGTAGCGGCAACATCGCCGCCCTGGGCACCGATGCCGGGCACCAGCAAGGGCATCGTGCCGACGATGGCGCGTACCTGCGCCAGTTCGTGCGGGAAGGTGGCACCAACCACCAGGCTGCACTGGCCGTTGCTGTTCCACTTGTCAGCGACCAGTCGCGCCACCAGTTGGTAAAGCGGCGTGCCATCGACCTGCAGGAATTGCAGATCCGAGCCGCCGGGATTAGAGGTGCGACACAACACGATCACGCCACGGTCCTTCCACTCCAGATACGGTGCGATCGAATCGTGACCCATGTACGGATTAACGGTGACTGCATCGGCACCGTAGCGCTCGAAGGCTTCGCGGGCATACTGTTCGGCGGTCGCGCCGATGTCGCCACGCTTTGCATCGAGGATGATAGGCAGGTGCGGATAAGTGGTACGGACGTACTGGCAAATGGCTTCCAGCTGGTCTTCGGCACGCAGCGCCGCAAAATAGGCGATTTGCGGCTTGAAGGCGCAGGCGCTAGCGGCCGTGGCATCGATGATGGCCCTGCAAAACTGCAGGATGCCATCCGGCTGATCCCGCAGATGCGCCGGGAATCTGGCGGTATCCGGGTCGAGGCCGACACACAGCAGCGTGTCGTTGGTGCGCCAGGCGGCGGCGAGTTTTTCTGTAAAAGTCACGTCAGTTTCCGGGGGGTTGCGAACCCGCGCATTGTAGCGTGATGGTGCTTGAATCCGCGGCGAATCACCCCAAGATGCAGCTTGAATTGCGGTCCTTAGTTTGTTACCGTGCTTTTCAATTCATTCACATGACGGAGTATCTCCATGCATACAGCCCTGAAATGGTTGCTGGTCGGATTGTTCGTATCGACACTGAGCGCCTGCGGCTACAACGATTTCCAGACGCGGGACGAAGGAACCAAGGCCGCCTGGTCGGAAGTGGTCAACCAGTACCAGCGCCGCGCCGACCTGGTACCCAACCTGGTCAAGGTCGTGCAAGGCTACGCCTCGCAGGAACGCGAAACATTCGAAGCCGTCACCCGGGCACGCGCCGCGGCAACCGGCATCCAGATCACGCCTGAAGTACTCAACGATCCGGAAGCACTGAAAAAATTCCAGCAAGTCCAGGGCGACCTCTCATCGGCCCTGTCGCGCTTGCTGGTGGTCACCGAAAACTATCCCCAGCTCAAGGCCGATGCCGGCTTCCGTGATTTGCAATCACAGCTCGAAGGCACGGAAAACCGCATTACCGTGGCGCGCCAGCGCTACATCAAAAGCGTCGAGGACTACAACGTGCTGGCACGCAGCTTCCCGACCAACCTGACCGCCGGAATGATGGGATACAAGGTCAAGCCGGTCTTTACTGTCGACAATGAAAAAGCCATTTCCACTGCGCCGGCCGTCAATTTTGGCAAATAACGCCATGACGCTGACACGCTTCGTGCTTGCGATTCTACTGACCGGTAGCTTGTCGCTGGCCGGTGCGCAAGCCCTGGTGGCCGTGCCACCGCTGACCGGGCATGTGATTGACCAGGCGGCCATGCTGCAAGCGCCGCAGCTCGCCGCACTCGAAGCCACACTGACGCAATACGAAGCACGCACCGGCTCGCAAATCGGCGTGCTGCTGGTGCCAAGTACCGCGCCCGAAACCATCGAGCAGTACAGCATCCGTGTCGCCGATGCCTGGAAACTTGGCAGGACAGGCGTCGATGACGGCGTGATCCTGCTGGTCGCCAAGGACAATCCGAAAGGCTCGGGGCGCTTGCGCATCGAAGCCGGCCGCGGTGTCCAGGGATCACTGACGGACCTGCAATCAAAGCGCATCCTGCAAGAAGTGATCGCCCCCTATTTCCAGCGCAATGATTTCAATGGCGGACTTGCCGCCGGCACCACGGCCATCATGTCTCTGCTCGACAAGGAACAGTTGCCAGCCGCGCCCGCACAAACGGCATCGCCGCGGGACGCCGGCGTCAGCCTGGCAGCGCTGTTGCCCTTACTGCTATTCGGTGCCGTCATGCTGGCCGGTGCGCTGACGCGAGGCCGACGTGGCCGCAACCGCCTCGGGCAAGGCGACTGGGGAAACACGGCAGGCGTGATCCTCGGCAGCGCGATTGCCGGTGGCAGCTTCGGTGGCGGTAGCCGTGGTGGCGGTTTTTCCGGCGGCGGATTTTCCGGTGGCGGTGGCGGATTCGATGGCGGCGGCGCCTCGGGAGACTGGTGATGCCACTGCTACCGCGCCTGCTGCGCCACCTGACAACCACGGCCGCGTCGGGCAAGCGCGCCTTTCCTGTTGCCACCCTGAAGGCCATCGAAGACGTCATCGCGCAAGGCGAACGGCTGCATCGTGCCGAAGTCAGACTGGTCATCGAGGCGGCACTTCCTCTGATCGATGTCTGGCGCCACGTCAATGCGCGCGATCGTGCGCGCGAACTGTTCAGTCACTATCGGGTCTGGGATACCGAAGGTAATTGCGGTTTGCTGGTCTACATTAACCTGGCCGATCACAAGGTCGAAATCATTACCGACCGGGCCGTCGGCCGCGCATTGACGCCGGAAGAATGGCGCGACATCTGCGGATTGATGACGCAAGGATTTCGCCGTGGCATTTTTCACGATAGTATGATCAGCGCGCTGGCGGCACTCAATCACAAGCTGGAACAGCACTTTCCGGATACCGGCGAGCGCCGCAACCAGCTACCGGATACACCGCTGATTCTATGAACGGGTCAGCCGGGCGCAAGGGATCAGGCGGCACTGAGATAAGTTGTGGGAGGGTTACTGAAAACTCTCTACAATCCATGGCACAGGCAATTGCAACACCCTGAACCAACCGTTATTTCTCGATCAACATAACCACCATGCCGGCATGTTCCGTCCGGATGTAATTAGCCAACTATGACAAGAATCCTGGTAGTCGATGATCACGCGGTAGTCCGTGCAGGCGTGCATTATTTCATTGATGACATCCCCGACATGGAAATCGGTGGAGAAGCAGGTACCGCCGAGGAAGCGATCCGCTTGATCCGGGCAGAAGACTGGGACATCGTCGTACTCGATATCGCCATGCCGGATAAAAGTGGCGTCGAAGTCCTGAAGCAGATCAAACGTGAAAAGCCGGATCTGCCGGTCCTGATCCTGAGCATGCATCCTGAGAATCGCTACGCCGTCCAGATTTTGCGCAGCGGAGCCAGCGGCTACGTGCAGAAGGAAGCACTGGCCACCGAACTGGTCAATGCCATCCAGACCATCATGCGCGGGCACAAGTACATCAGCTACGCGGTCGCCGAGCTTCTGACGATGGACCCCGACACCAATGCTGACAAGCCCTTGCACGAAACGCTCTCGGCACGGGAATACGAAATTTTCTACAAGCTCAGCCAGGGCGAAGGCGTCACCAAGATCGCCGACGAACTGTGCCTGAGCGTCAAGACCGTCAGCACCTACCGCGCGCGTGTTCTGCAAAAAATGAACATGACCAGCAATGCCGACATCATTTATTACGCGATCAAGCAGAACCTGATCGATTGAGTCACGAGCAAGGACGCCCTTTGAATCATCCGCTGTCGCCGCCATTGCAGGTATTTCTGATTGAAGATTCCAGCCTGGTGCGCGAACTGGTCATTGAAAGTTTTGCCGACATCCCCGGCATCACGCTGATCGGCCATGCCGATTCGGAAGACGAGGCGTTTGACCAACTGGAGCGGCAACGCTGCGACATCCTGATCCTCGATATCCAGCTCAGGCAAGGCAACGGCATCAACCTGCTGCGCCGGCTGGGTAGCCAGCCACAGCAGAACAAGCAAATCCGCATCATCTTCAGCAACAACGTCAGCAAGGGCTATCACCGCCTGGCCGGACAACTGGGCGTCCAGTACTTCTTCGACAAAACCTCCGAATTTACCGACATGCGCGAGCTGCTCGAACAGCTGGGTAACGGCACGGTGCCGTCACGCTCGCCCAAAGCAGACTGACCACGCAGCAGGATTCTTGTCGGTGTAATCCCACACGGAAATGGGTGATGCGCTGATTCGAAAAGCGTGCTCGCTCTGTGATCATCCCTCCATCGAAATTCTCACCACCAAGAGGAGATACGCATGGAACAGGGATTGAATGTCTGCGATACCAAATTACAAAAGGCACCAAGTGCCGGCAGCGTGACACGCAGCGCCGACAACCTGAAGCCGCAGAGCCGCGAAACCCGCCGGCCGGCAGGCCGGATAGCCAGCGCAGTGCGCATCGCCGGCCTGTATGGCCATAATCCAAAACAAAATAACTTGCTGGCCGGCTTGCCTGCCGACGACTACGACCGTATCCTGCCGCATCTCGAACTGGTTCCAATGCCGCTCGGCATGGCCGTCTGCGAGGCCGGGGTCGAAATGGAACATGTCTATTTCCTGACCAGCAGCATCGTCTCGCAGCTCTACGAGTCGCGCGATGGCACCGCTACCGAAACGGCAGTCATTGGTCACGAAGGCATCGTTGGCGTCACGCTATTCATGGGCGGCGGCACCTCGCTCAACCGCGCCGTGGTCAAAAGTGCCGGTTACGGATTCCGCCTGAAAGCATCGCTGCTCAAGGAAGAGTTCTACCGTGGCGGTGCGCTGCAATCACTGCTGCTGCGCTACACCCAGGCGCTGCTGACCCAGATGTCGCAGACTGCGGTATGCAACCGCCATCACAGTGTCGTCCAGCAGCTCTGCCGCTGGCTGCTGCTGAGCCTGGACCGCTTGCCTTCCAACGAAATGAGCATGACCCAGGAACTGATCGGCAACATGCTGGGCGTACGCCGTGAAAGCGTTGCCGATGCCGCTGGAAAATTACAGGATGAAGGCTTGATCCAGTACACCCGCGGACACATCACCGTGCTCAACCGGCCGGGTCTCGAAGAGCGCGTCTGCGAATGCTATGCCGGCGTCAAGGCCGAATACGACCGGCTGCTTCCAGCCACGCTGCGCAACCGCTAACTCCCGCTGCACACGACCAAATCATGATTCATTGAGCGATCCCAAATAACGAGCACACAGCTGCGTCAATGATGACGCAGGAAGGCTGAACAAATCAGCCTTCCTCCTGTGTGTAATCGTGAAGGAGAACGCAATGAACTTCATTATCTGGATCGTCATTGGTGGTGTTCTGGGCTGGCTGACCAGCATCATCATGAAAACCAATGCGCAACAAGGCACGCTACTCAATGTCGTGGTCGGCATCGTCGGCGCAATGACCGGCGGCTGGCTGCTGGCTCCCCTGCTCGGTACCCGAAACCTCAATCAAAATGACTTCAGCATCAGCGCCTTGCTGGTAGCGCTACTCGTTGCGCTGGCCTCGCTGGCTGTAATTCATTTGCTGTGGCGCGAAAAAACCTGACACCACAGCCCTACGGATTCCAGCAAGCCGTCTGCGCGACACTGCTGCTGTCGCTCGCCAGCTTCTGGTTCGCCTGATCCACGCTGATGACGGCGCACAGCGTATCACCGGCCTGGGCCCCGACCGGTGTGGCCGTCAGCGTGTAGGTCGTGGCGCTCTGATTCGACATCGCCACGCTGTAATAGCCCCGCTCGGAAGCAACCGGGAAAACCGGCAAGCCGGCACAAACCCCGTTATACGCAAAGCTCTGCGCATAACAACGTTCCAGCATGACCTGGTTTTGCGACAGTGCCGTCATCGCATCGGCACGACGTGACTTGAGTACGTAGCTGCGGTACGAAGGAACGGCGATTGCCGCCAGGATGCCGACGATGGCGACGACGATCATCAGTTCGACCAGCGTAAAACCCCGCCGCCGCGCATAAAAATGGTTCATGTTATTTCTGCCTGTCTATTGAAGCTGCCACCACGTAAGACGACGCGGCGTGTTGTTCGGATCGATGATGGTCACTTGCTGACCGCCGGATTTGGTGATCAGCTTGCCGATCTTGCCGGGCGCACCGGCGGTCTGGAGCAAGGTGGCCGAGCTGCCGTAACCGGTCCCCAGCACGACGCCGACCGGGAAAGTGCCATTGACCGTGTCCCGGGCATCGATGACCTTGTCGCCATTGATATCGAGCTGCGGCTGTTCGAACGCGCCACCTGTCTGGAAGTTAACTTCGAGCAGCGAGGCATTGAACGCCGCTCCGCACACGCCAGACACCGGTGGAGTATTTAGGGTCGCGAGGAAAGCGCCATTCAACAGCTGCGGCGCATTGATGATGCGCTCGCCATTGCCGACCAGATCTTCATACCAGCCCAGCTTGGTGGTCCAGTTAATCGCCGTTTTGCTGGCCGTCAGCACATCCTGCGGCAAGCCGGAAGCTCCCGCTGATAACAGGGCCAGTGTTTGCACCTGCAGGTTGCTCCGCGTCGGCACGCTGGTATTGCCGGGTTTGTCCCAGATGCCATAGACCGACTGCTTGAGCTGCGAGGACAGATCCGCCGCCGTCAGCAGCTGGCCGGTACCGAACAGGACAAACTGTCCCAGCAGGCGCGGGTAGTTCGGATGTAGCGTGACCACCGGCGGCGTGGTAATCGGCTGGATGTTACCGCTGGCATCGCGTGCCTTGAACAGCAGGCGCGCTACCCACTTCGAGGGATCCGCATCAGCAACGTTGATGCTCCACAAGTTGCCCTGCAAGTCGCCGGCATAGATATGCGTGATGGCCGGCCCCTGCAAACCATCCGAATTCCCCAGTGCTACCGTCGACAATCCCTGTGGCAGATTGCTGTCACAGGCACCCGACACGGCCGCACACAAATCGATTTTGCGCAGCGTTGCGCCTGTCTTGGGATTGACCGCATACAGCACCGATTTATTGTTGGCGCTGTTGTAGCCATTGCCGAAAAAGACCGCGAAACCGGGCGTCGCCACGATAGGCGAAATCTGTGGCTCGCTATACGACAAACCCATATCGGCATCCGTGAACTCCCACAGCACCGCGCTCGACACAGCCGTTTCACTGGTCAGGGTTTGCGGGTTGGTGACATCCATCGCGTAAATACTTTTGCCGCCACCGCCCTGCCCTGCGACAAGCAAGGTGTGCCAGCTCGCATCGGCAAACTGGACATCACCGACCTGCGGCGACCCGTCCACGAAGTACAGATGATTCTGGTTGTAAAGCGGATCGGTCAGCTTGCGCAAATTGGCCACGACATCATTCGGGATGTACGCAAACTGCTCTACGCCCGTCGTCGCATTGAGTGCATGCAGCATGCCGTCATTGGCACCGGTGTACAGCATCGCTTGCCGGCTTGCCTTCGACTTGGCAAAGCTGCGGTAACTATCAGAAAAATACGAAGCCGTTGGCGCGCCGACGTAAGCCGGCTGGCTGTTGACGATATCGCCCAGCACATGCGAGCGGTTGCGGAAAGTGCCGCCATTGCGTTTTTCGAGCAGCGGATTGCCACGCAGATAATCAACACGTGACGCGCCCAGCGTATCGGACGGCTGCAGCAAGGCCTGTTGCGCAGCGCTGAGCGAGGCCCATCTGAACGGTGCAGCCGCACCGGCGCCGGCATTGAGTGCCGGGTTCCAGGTGGCAATGAGCCGACTGCTCGACCAGCCGGTGCCGCTGGCCTTGGTATCTAGCAGTGTCTGGGCCGACCAGAGTACTGCGCCGGTCGGCAAGCCGGTCGCCGGATCAATGGCTTTTTCGAACAGGTCACCGGTCCAGTCCTGATAAGGCGTGTCGTTCGAATTGAAGCTGGCCTGGTACTCGACGCTGCCGGCTTGCAGCTGGGATGAATTGACCGCCGCTGCCGTGGTTGACAAGGCTCCGCTCTGGACCGAAATCAGGATGCTGTTGAGGCCATCGACCAGCGCCGCCGGGCTGCTGGCCGGATAGTAATTGGCCGTACCGCCGGCAATCGCCATCGCCTGCAAGGTCGCTGCCGCCTGCGGATTGACGCTCGGGTCAACACCCGCACCCAGACCAATGACATAGGTGTTAATGCCGGCGGCCTTGAGCTTGGCGAGGTTGGTGATGGTGTCAGTCAGTGCCGTATCGTTGGTGACATTGAGCGAACCATCGGCCTTGAAACTCGCCGTCAGGCCGTAGCCGGCAGCAGCGGCGCTGCCCAGTGGCGGCCAGTATTTTCCGGCCAGATCCTGCGTCGGCAAGCCATCTGAAATCAGCACGACATACTGCTTTGGCGCGCAATTGGCGGTACTGAGTACCGACGCCAGATAGCTCTGCGCCTTTGCCAGCAAGCCGGCGGTCGGTGCCTGCCCGGCGACGGCCTTGATTTCCGTGGTCTGCAGCGTATTGGTTTCCGGTGCCAGCGGCGGCAGGAAGGTGTTGACGGCGGTGGTCACCGAACTGGCCGTCGGCACCGTGCCGGCTGACGTCATCGGCACCAGCACATTGCCGGAACTGGGCGACTGACTGCCGCCATAACCGAAACCGCGTTGGGCATACATGACTTGCGGCGAATACGGCACGTAGCCGGCGTTGGTCGGCCCGGTCGCGCGATTGGCGCTCGGCACACTGCTCGGATAGGTGATCAGTACCGACCCGTTGTTGTAATTGGCCAGCGAATAGCTAGGCGGATACGGTGATGCCGGACTGGTATTGCCATAGTTGATGTAGACCCCCGGCTGCCCGCTGGCATACAGGACGTCGTTGATGTTGGCATCGTCGCTTGCGGCACCGATCTGCATGTACGCCGATCCCGACACCGCCAGCGCCGCGTATAACCCTGCTCCGGCAATCCCGGTGCAATTGGACTTCACGGTACTCGAGGCCAGCGCATAGTTCAGGCAGGGATTGGCTACGTAGCGGTTGCCGGCCAGCTTGGTGCTGGTGAACACAAATCCGCTGCCGGCCGGCGACATGTAATACACCCAGGTCGTGTACAGGCTGGTGCCGCTGGTGCTGTAGGTTTCCAGCGCGAAGTCGGTGTTTTGCATGTAGGCCTGCACAATCGCCTTGATGCCGGCCTTGGCAACATTGAGGCGACTTGCCCCATTGTCGACCAGGTTGCCATTGCTGCTGACCGTGTAAGGCGCATTACCGGCCCCATCTGCCGCTTGCATCGGCGGCACGAAACCTGCCGGTACCGCATAGCTTACCGGCGAGCTCGACCCGCTCAGCGAAGCAACATTACTGGCCAGTACGCCGGATCCGGTCATGATGGCGCCACTGAGCGTGCCATCCATCGACTCCGAATTGCCCAGTGCAATGAGCACCTGCGGATGGACCGGACTAGCCACCGTCAGCGGCACCTGCGAAATCGCCAGCGTCACTCCCGATCCCGCCCGCGCCGTATGGGGCAAAGTGGTCGAGGAAGTCGCCAGTACGACAAGGGACACGCCAGCGGCGATGGTGCGGACACGGGTCAAATTCATGATGGGCTTTCGATGGTCTTTCATTACCTTGCCATTACTCTTGCAATTGCACGGTGCTTTGCAGCAGGACCGGCGCACCGCCGCTGGGTCCGACCGCGCGTGCCGTAACGCGGAACACCCGCGTGACTTTTTTCAGGCTCTGCCCCGGGCGGATGAACGACGGCAGCAATTCAATGATGTAAGCCCCGGGCGCATTCGATTTGCCCTGGAAGCTCTGGACAGCAGCGCTGGCGCTGCTCCAGTCGATCGTGGTCCAGATAGGCGCAGCGGCGGGATCGAAAACATACAGCCCGTTATCACCCGCCATGAAATTGGCATAGGCGTAATCGCCGGCGACCAGGTTGGTCTGCGCCTGGTTCAGCACGCCTTCGGCGGTCTGGAATGAAATCTGCGCATCGGCGCTATTGGTAGCAATGCGTGTCTGGGTCGTGTTGAGCGAGACCGTACCCAAGCCGAGAATAGTCAGCAAGAGCACCAGGATGACAGTGATGATCAGGACCGAGCCGCGCTGCCGGCGACGCGGCGATAACGATAGCGGGTTCATGCGGCATTCCTCATGTTGATGGTCATCTCGTAGACATGGCGCAAACGGCCATCCGCCGGCACCGTGATGGTGGTGCCCAGCACGCTGAACTGGCGCGCGGCGGTGGAGTCGGTCGAGCCGGAACCGGCCTGCCCCTGCACCAGAAAACCCAATCGCACCGCGACGATTTGCGACCAGTCGGTCACCGCACTGGCGGCGACATAGCGGTTGACGATGCCACCGGTACCGAGTCCGTACAGGACCTGCATCGATTCGACGCCCGGCACCAGCGGTTGCACGTTCCACACGCCGGCCCCGAAGGTGGCGCGCATCAGCACGCTTTGATCGCCTTGTCCCTGCGCTACATAAAAAGCGGTTTGCTGAAGCGGAACGAATTGCGCACCCGGCGGATAGTTCACCGCCAGCGCGTCGGCACTGTTGGCCAGCGCCCCGCTGCCCATTGCGTGGCTGATGCTGCCGGGAGTGCCCTGGGTCACCGAGGTAATCTGGAAAATGCTCGCCTTCAGGCAATCCGAGACGATCCCGAACTGGCCCGCCGCCAGGCCACTGGTGGTTTGCAGCGACATCGTGGCGCTGCCGAACGCAATGCTGGTCACGCCGACCGGACTGCTGTTCGGTGCCGCACCCAGCACGACGATCACATCGCTGCCGGCCGACACAGTGCCGGCCAGCGTGGATTCGAGCGTCGGTGACCAGTCGCCGGCGCTGGCAGCGTTGCTGGCATTGGCTTGCGTGATCGTTAATGCACTGCCGCTTCCGGCGGTGCCTGTCGCGTCGTAACCGATGATCATGCTGGCCAGTGCGCCCTGCGTGCCCAGCGGAGCCGGACCGCCGCTGACCAGATGCGTTAGCGCTTGTGTCATCGTCGAACAGCCATTGAACCCGGTCGAGCGGATGACCGGCGTGACGAGTGCCGAAATCGCGTTTTCGGCATTCTGGATCGATGCCTGCGAGGTCGTCGACTTGTAGCTGCGTGACTGCGCCAGATAGACACTCAACACGGCTCCGGTCAGAAACAGACCGATTGCCATGGCGACCATCAGCTCGATCAGCGAGAAGCCATTTTCACTTCGGCGCAGGGTGTTCATAGCAGGGTCTGCACCGTGAATTGCGCCAGGTTGGCGCCGGCCGTACTGGTCTGGCTGGTCGCACCCAGCTTGCCTTGCGCCGGGCTGTCATCCCATTGCACGACGACCGTCACCAATGTGTTGCTGCCGGTGGGCGCTGCCGTGGTGACAATCGAGCCGCTGCCATTGGGCAGTTGCGCCAGATCGCGGGCCAGCCAGTACCAGAGGTCGTAGGCCGCCAGTTGCGTCACCGTACAGACGGCGGCACTGCAATCCGGCGAGGCGGTCGACGGCAGCGATGGTGCGCCGCTGGTCGTCAGGTTATTGACTGAATAACTGCCATTGATGGCAGCCTGGCTATTGGCGCGGACCCGATCAACGATGTCGTAGGCCGATTGCACTGCCTGCTGCTTGAGATAACTGGAGCTATTGGATTTATGCGCCATCAGCAACATGCCGGCGATGCCCATCATGCCGAAGGCCAGCACGACAAATGAAATCATCACTTCCAGCAAGGCAAATCCGGCAGCAGAGCGCGGCAAATTCGGTTTCATCGGAAGCCCTTTCATGGACAAGTGAGCACGCCGCCCCAGAGCGCGGTGCCGGGAACAGAACCGAGCTGGGCATAGCCGGTAGCGAGGACTTGCAAGGAGCGTGCATAAGCACTGCCGCGCGCGTCGCACAAAATGAAATTGGATTGGGTCGAGGCAAGGCCACGGGTATCGAAGACGATGCTGACCGGCGTCACGCCATTGATCGCGACCGGCGAGAGCAAGGGGTCGCGCGCGCCGGCCTGCTGGCTTTGCAACAGGACGCCTGCGCCGGTAGCCGGCAGCGTCGTGACGATCCAGCCAGTGCGCCAGTCGGTGCCACAAGTCGCTGAACCGGCGGCACCCAGAGGACACAGTCGCGTGGAGATGTTTTGTGTCAGCGCGCTCGAGCGCGTGAAGTTCAGCGCCGTGAGCAAGGCATTGGCCCGCGCTGTCAACCGGTTGTTGCCCAGCATGGTGCTAAACGATGGAATCGCAATCGACAGCAGGATTGCCGCGATGGCAATCGTGATCATCAATTCGACGAGCGTGAATGCGGCGGGTTGCCGCACTCGGGAGAGGGAGCGTTTCATGACATCAGCCATCTGGGTTAAGAAAACATCGGGCGATGTAGGCATCGCTCTCACTGCTGCTTTAGTTTCCCAGGGAGAATATATGGCCGGGTCGGACGGCGCCATTGCCGCAGTGATGAGCGGCAATGTTGACGGGACCAAAGGCTGGCAGGCTAGCGGTAGGTCACTGCAGCGACGCCGCCCGCCTCCAGATGCGCAAAGTTATTCAGGTAACTCAGGCTGACCCGCTCGCCGCTATAGAGCAGCTTGGTCACGCCGGCGTTGGCCAGCGTCCAGTTCAGCTCCAGCATTTTGCGGTCCGGCATGCCCAGCACGTGCTGACACAGCGTCGAGATGGTGCCGCCCGACGTGAAGATGATGACCGACTGTCCGCTGCCTGGCGCCATCAGCACCCGCTGCAGGGCTGCAATGCAGCGCGCCTGGAATGCCGGCCAGGTTTCGAGGTAGTCGGCGTCATTGTTGCCAGCCATCCAGCGCGCTGTTGCTGCTTCAAATAGTTGCTGGAACGCCTGGCGCGGCTGCTCGCTCTCTGCCAGGAAACGTGTCACGTATTCCGGATCGCTGAGTTCCGGTCGATACCGCGTAAAAATGTCCTGGTGGTCGTATTCGGCGAAACCGGCATCGGTTTCCCAATCACCCTCCTTGCGCAGGTTGCGCGGCAACGCGCCCAGGCAAGCGACTGCCGTCTGGCGGTGCCGGTTCATACCACCCGTCAGCACGCGGCTGAAGCCCTGGCGCTTTTCTGCATACCATTCGCCCAGCAGGCGGGCCTGCTGGACACCGAGGTCGGAAAGCCGATCGTAATTGGCGCTGCCAAACGAGGCTTGACCGTGTCGTACCAAATAAATTTGTCCCATGATCCTGAAATATCCTTTTTATACGTCCGGCGTCGTCATCTGCCGTGGCTGCACCCAGCGCGCAAAATCTTCGGCACTGACATAGCCGAGTGCCATGGCAGCTTGCTCGAGGCTGCTGCCGTCGCCATGCGCGCGCTTGGCAATCTGCGCCGCGCGATCATAGCCGATGTGCGGGGTCAGTGCGGTTACCAGCATCAATGAACGGGCCAGCAATTCGTCGATGCGCGCGTCGTTGGGCACGATGCCCTGGACGCAATGGGCATCGAAACTGGCCATCCCGTCGGCCAGCAAGCGCACGCTTTGCAGGAAAGCGTGGGCGATCAGCGGCTTGAATACATTGAGCTCGAAGTTGCCCGACGCCGCTCCCACGGTAATGGCGACATCATTGCCGAATACCTGGCAGCACAGCATCGTCAGGGCTTCGCACTGGGTCGGATTGACCTTGCCCGGCATGATGGAGCTGCCCGGCTCGTTGGCCGGAATGCTGATTTCGCCGAGGCCGGAGCGCGGGCCGGAGGCCAGCCAGCGCACGTCGTTGGCGATTTTCATGAGGGCAGTGGCGAGGGTCTTGAGTGCGCCATGCGCAGCGACCATCGGCTCATGGCCGGCCAGTGCGGCGAATTTGTTGACGGCGCTGGTGTACGGCAGGCCTTGCGCGCGCGCCAGTTCGGCGGCGACCAGCTCGCCAAAACCGGCCGGCGCATTGAGTCCGGTACCGACAGCCGTGCCGCCGGCGGCCAGTGCCTGCAATCCGGCCAGCGACGACGCGATGGCCGATTCGGCAAACTCAAGCTGGGCTACGTAACCCGAAAATTCCTGCCCCAGAGTCAATGGTGTGGCGTCCTGCAGATGGGTGCGACCGATCTTGACGATGTCGCTGAACGCTGTGGATTTCAGTTGCAAGGACTGGCGCAATGCCTGCAAGGCGGGAATCAAATGCTGCGTAATCGCGCCGCTGGCAGCAACATGCATCGCCGTCGGAAAAATATCATTGGATGACTGGCCCAGATTGACCTCATCGTTCGGATGCAGCAAGCGCTCTGCCCCGCGCGGACCGCCCAGCAATTCGGACGCCCGATTGGCCAGGACTTCGTTCATGTTCATATTGGTCTGGGTACCGGAGCCGGTCTGCCAGACAGCTAGTGGAAACTCGCCCGGATGCTGTCCGGCAATGACTTCATCGGCTGCCTGCACGATGGCGCGCACCTTGTCGGCGGGTAGTCTGCCAAGCGCGCCATTGACGCGGGCGCAGGCCCGCTTGACGGCGGCCAGCGCAACGATCAATTCAGCGGGCATGCGCTCGGTCGAGATACGGAAAAATTCAAGGGAACGCTGGGTCTGGGCACCCCAGAGTTGGGCGGCGGGTACGGCGATGGGACCGAAGCTGTCGGTCTCGGTGCGGGTCTCGGACATGGAAGACTTTCGAAAACAACAAGGCCATCATGATGCACCAATCGCCGGGGCGCGGGGTGCGCGCTCAAGTTCCGACGCGATTGCGGTCAATCACGAACAGCACCAGTACCAGCCCCGCCGTCGCGCCAACGAAGAAGACGCTACCGAACAGCCAGAATGCCAGCGGTATCGCACCAAACAGCGCACGCATGCCGATGCTGTAAAAACTGCCGGCACGATTGAGCCGGCGGGCCACGCTGGCAGGTGACAGCGTACCCACCGCCGCGCAAGCCGGCAGATTGATCATGAACATCACGTGGTTGAGCATGCGGATCGTCATCGCAAACGCAAAGAAAGCGACGATCAGCGCCGTCAGCAGACACAGTATCTTGATGGTCCACCAGCCCGGCGGGGACACCAGGCCGAGGTTCAATGCGTGCCACGCGTGTCCCAGGTTTTCCGATTGCCCGGACAAGGTCAGCGTGCCGAGAATGAGCAGTGCCGCCGAGGACCCCTTGAACGTGGCCGCCATCGACAGGTTGCGCAAGGTCTGGATGGCCAGCACTTCCAGCCCGGGCGTCGACATCACATGCCGCACCCACAGCCCGCGCGCGGTTTGATTGACCCGGTGGATGCTGTAGTCCGGACTACGCCTGACTTGCCAGAACAGCCACGCGTAATACGCCAGCACCAGGGCGACACTGCTCAGCAGGGCCATGAGATCAGAACTGAACCACATTTCCATGTCGACTCCAGTGACTGTCGGGTTCGTCGGATTAGTTGAGTACGCAGCCGTGACCAGGCGACTGCTGCTGAATCTGGATGGTGGTGTGCGCAATCCGGTAGTGGTCGATTAGCTGCTGTGACACGTCCGCCATGAAGGCATCGCCGGGATGACCTTCGTGCATGACCAGATGGACGGTCAGGGCGGCCTCGGTGGTGCTCATGCCCCAAATATGCAGATCCTGAACGCCGCTCACGCCCGGCAACGCCATTAGAAATTGTTCGACGGCATTCAGGTCGATATTAGCCGGCACTGCGCTGAGCGCCAGGCGAATCGCTTCGCGCAGCAGGTTCCAGGTGCCGTAGAGGATAACGGCGACGATCACCAGGCTCAGCAACGCGTCGATCATGTACCAGCCGGTAAACAGCATGACTGCCGCACCGACCACCACCGCCAGCGAGACCAGTGCATCGGCTG
>AEPR01000036.1 GCA_000195205.2 Oxalobacteraceae bacterium IMCC9480
CAAGGGCGACTGTCCAACGTGGCATGGGTTTCTGGCCGACGTCACCGGTGGCGATGCCGATCTGATCGCCTACCTGCAACTGATGGTGGGCTATTGCCTGACCGGTATCACCAGCGAGCACGCGCTGTTCTTCCTGTACGGCACCGGTGCGAATGGCAAGTCCGTGTTCGTCAATGTGATCACCACGATCCTCGGTGACTACGCGGCCAACGCGCCGATGGACACGTTCATGGACGCGCGCAACGACCGGCATCCCACCGATCTGGCCGGACTGCGTGGCGCACGCTTCGTGTCCTCCATCGAAACCGAGCAAGGACGGCGCTGGAACGAGTCCAAGG
>AEPR01000035.1 GCA_000195205.2 Oxalobacteraceae bacterium IMCC9480
GCTCACGCACATCGTCAACCGTCCCATCAAATAACACAATGATTTGCAGTCGTGGAATGCAGCCGACAAACTTGGTGCCGCTTCGTATTAAATCCCGTATTTGCAACGAAGTGAAATTGGTCAAGGTGTTATTCGTGAAGCACTCACACCGATTGAACTAAGACAGCTACCTTGTCACTTATGAAGTGTCAGGGAAAAATTCAATTTAAGGAGATTGATATGGCCGCAAGTGAAGTTATGCCAGTGTTGCGTCGTTTAGGGCAACGCTACGATGGGGCAAATGAGCAACTAGATGATTACTTTGAGCGAGGTATGCGAGGTGAAGAGCCTGACCCCTCTGAATTTTTTGCACAATTACAAAAGCGCCAGGTATCACAGCAAGCCATGGAAGCAACCATAAAACTCAATGAAAAAGGCAAGAAGGCAGCTTTGAACGAATCAAAATAAATATATGTCAAATTCTAGTGATAATGATATTTTAGATAAGCTGCCATTAAATAAAGCTATCATTTTTGATAGTGCTTCGGTCTGTCTAGAGATATTTTCTGAAGGTGCAGTCTTAAGTGGCGTGATATCAAAAATATATACCCAATCCACATTATCAGCTTTTTTGGAATCATCATTTTCAATGGCTCTTTCATTTGATGCAGGTATTGCAATTGATGATCGCAATGGTAATTTGTTATTAACGCAATGGTTGCCCCGTGTTCGATCATGGCGTGATGCCGAGGTCGACTTTGAGAAATTACTTAATCAGATGGATGATTATAGTCCTGGTGTAGCTATTAAAAATACTTTAGGAATAAGTGACGCATTGTCATCAAGAGAACAGCAACGTATTCGAAAATTACTAAGCCGTTAGAAAAATTCAATCAACGGCTTCTCCTCTCTCACAAAAATATTATTACCTATTTCACGAATAGGACTATTTATGCGCAGCGTAACGAATTCGACATCGGGTTCCAGATACGTGGGTATCCGTATATCTTTATTATTCTCTATTTTTTATATAATGCTATCTTTGTTTATAGTGGAGAAAGCTACTGCCGCAGTACCAATAAGCTGGAAGGCAACCGGTTTTGGTATTAACGCAAGCGGCATGACGTTGTCCAATGTCCTACAGGAATTTAGTGCAACCTACGGAGTGAAATTACAAACGTCAATGCCGACAGACGCCGTTCTACACGGTAGATTTCAAGGAAGCAATGGATCCGAATTCCTTGATCGCTTGGCTGCGAAATACTCCTTTCGCTGGTTCGTCTATAACGATACGCTATATGTCGTCCGATCTAGTGATGTGACGTCAATGCGTATTCAAGTCGGAGAAGACGCTGTTTTGGACTCAAAGGCCGCGTTGATCGGTCTGGGTTTATTCGATTCACGGTTTGGTTGGGGTGAGATGCCGGATGAAGGGGCGGTATTAGTAAGCGGTCCCCGGCAGTATGTTGATCTGGTGCGCGAAACATTGTTACCAGCTGGTGAAAATAAGAAAAGTGGTACTGCCGAAAAACAATTAATGGTATTTCGTCTGAAATATGCGAGCGCCACTGACAGGACAATTAGTACTCGCGGCCAAGCCGACAACGTTATTCCGGGTGTTAAGTCCATTCTGTCGGGACTACTTAATGCACAGGGAAGCCAGGGTTTTTCCAGTCCTGATGATTTTTCGGTCGGTAGTGATAAACGTTCGCGGCAAGGAAAATCCGGGCGCGGCAGTGCCAAAGAACTCACCACTTCA
>AEPR01000034.1 GCA_000195205.2 Oxalobacteraceae bacterium IMCC9480
GGCGCTTCCTGATGCAAAACCCAAGGAGAAAAAACCATGAACATGTACGGGGTTGTACGCCCAACCCCGCGCAATCTTTAAGAGTTCAAATCGAGACTACCCCGCCCTGCAGCGCGGCGTATAGGGCCGTTTTGCTTACTTTAATCCTTGTAGCAGCTTCCCGGACGTTCAGCCCGTTGGCGATATGTTCGCGAGCCCGCTGTAACTTGTCGGCGGTGACAACCGGCCTGCGCCCGCCCTTCCTCCCACGGGAAGCGGCAGCGGTTAACCCGGCTTTTGTGCGCTCGCGGATCAGGTCACGCTCAAACTCAGCCAGTGCCGCAAAAATCCCGAAGACCATCTTACCGGGCGCTGTGGTGGTGTCGATAGCTGCGCCTTGTCCAGTTAATACCTTGAGGCCGACACCGCGTGCAGCCAAGTCTTGCACAGTATTGACCAGGTGCGCCATCGAGCGGCCTAAGCGGTCGAGCTTCCACACGACAAGCGCATCGCCTTCGCGCAAATAGGCCAGCGCCGCATCCAAACCTTGACGCTCTGTTTTCGCGCCGCTGATGATGTCCTCAAATACTCGTTCGCAGCCTGCTTTGCGCAAAGGGTCTCTCTGTAAATCGACGTGCTGAAGTTCTGTGGATACACGCGCATAACCGATTAACGCCATTACCGCCTCTTTTGTCCGTCATTCCGTCCGTCTATCTTAATGTCCGACAACCCATTAATCAAGTAGTTGTCGGACAGATGTCCGGCTTGGCCGGCTAATGATCGTTTGACGGACAGGGGGCGCAATGCAGCAGCGAATCGATTTGGGATTCAGGTTCAGAGCCCCAAGTTGCTTCACCACTAGATCAACTCAGAACTTCAACTCGAAGAGGAAGTGAAAAACAGCTGTGCAGCTATTTTAAAATTTTTTGGAACCAGCACTGAAGGCCGACCACTGAAGCAGGCGTGGCAAATTTACAGCCTGGCGGAAACTACGATTTGCTAAAAGCAAGGCTACGTTTGTTTGCAGCCCAACTTACAGTGACACCCCTAGAAAATTTGAATTATTCCCACGATCCAGCTACTTTTTGATTTTTTCAAACCAAAATTTTCAGTGGGCAGGGTATCCACAAAATAGTAACAACTTTAGATTAGGACATGGCATGCCAATTTGTATTATAGGTGGCGGACTTGCAGCTCACGCAGCAGCAGCCAAGATTTTAATTGAAAACCCCAAAGCCAATGTTGTGATCTTGAACGACGGTGGTCCAAGCAATTCGTCGTTAGCTGGACAGCGCTATCGTACGCGCGCCGGAGATTCGCAAAAATCTGACCAAGATTCTTTTGTTGAATTGCTAGCCTCGCGCAATGGTGGCCAAGAAACAAAACCGATGCGTCAATTCGCAAGAACATCTATTGCCCAAATAAAATTTTGGCAGACTCTTGAACCCCGAAAATTAGGTGTCGATCTTCCGTCTTTGGCGAGTACCGATAAACCTGAATGGTTTGGTCCTCAATTTGGCACTACAAATGCTGTGGGGAATGGGCATGGAAGGTCCACAACAAATTGGTTTAAGAAACTAGCTCGGGAGTTGGGGGCAACGACGATGGAGGGAAGTGTTACGTCTTTGAATCGTGAACTAAATATCATTGAGTCAGTTAACGCACAAACTAAAGATGGTCAGCAGATGAATATAGCTGCAGAACATTTTGTATTAGCGGGTGGAAGTGTAGGTGGTCGTATGTTTGAATCCACCAATATAGAAATTCAGAATTCTCCACAGGAATTGGCTTGGGAGGCTGGGCTGGGACTCGTTGACGCAACAAAATTTATGTTTCATATAATGGGTAACGTTGGAAAGGATGGAAGCTCAAAGCCAGGTTGCTTAGAGACCGACAAACTAGATCAGGCAAAGGTTTATTTGCCAATCAAAGCTGGCAGTGACCTGGAAGAGTTAGATAAATACACGACAGATTTATTAAGCAATCACAAAGCGCATTATGAGTTTCCTGAAATTGCACGCCGTTTCATTTCTAAGGGCGGAAAATGCAGAATTTCTATGCCTGATGGAACCTCATTGCCGGCTCAAGTGGCTCATCATTATAGCCATCTTGGAGTTGAAACAGACAACGGTATTGCCGTCACCGGTGTGAGCAACCTATCCGCGATTGGCGATGCAAGTGGCACTGGATTCTGGTCGGGCAACAAAGTGCGTTTTCCTGGTACAGCGCTGGATAACTGCTTAGTCGGTGCCGCAATGATAGCAAAACAAAGTCCTGGAGCGTGGAGCGATCCAGTTGTGATTAAGCCAATTGCGGAGCAATCTATACCGCTGAACCGCAATACGGCTCAGCGGGCTAAATTACTACGTCAAATTAATACCCAGCATCTATTCGATATTGAATTTGGTGATCAGCCGCGCCAAGCGGCTTCCAACTGGGTGGAGACGCTGGAAGCTACCCAATTTGATTCGACAATCGCACAGATTAGTCTTGCCACTGCACGGTCGTGTTTTGCCGAACAGTCGGGTTTGCCGGTACCAAAGGTCATCCGAAAAGATCAGATCCAAACTATGAAAATGCCGGTTGCTGCTCGTAGCCGTATCGAATTTTCGCAGGAGCCGATTATGACTATGACTTCTTCTTCGAAAACTCCTAAAGAGTTGGTGGATTTACGCGTACGTATTGACAAAATGGATTCAGTGCTGATCAGCCATTTAGCGGAACGCTTTCGCTTTACGGAGCAAGTAGGCTATGTGAAAGCAGGAAGTGGCTTTTTGCCGATAGATAATACCCGTGAGCAAGCTCAGGCTAGGCGTATAGCTGAACTGGCAGAACAAGAGGGACTGAATCCGATATTCGCGCAAAAATTACTAAAACTTATCATAGGTCAAGTTGTAAAACGGCATAAAGAAATTGCAGCCGAACCGCTTAATACTAAAGCAAATATATTGTCTCCGCGTGATGAATTGTTAAAGCTGCGAGTTCTTATCGACGAGAGCGACGCAAAATTGATCAAATATCTGGCCGAACGTTTTGATTTAACCGAGCAGGTTGGTCAGTTGAAAGCAAAAAAAAGTATTTCGGCGACTGATAAATCGCGAGAAACAGCCCAGGCAGAGAGGATATCAGCCATAGCGAAACAGGAGGGAATAGACGCACCTTTCGCGCAAGAGTTTTTGACCGCTATCATCGCAGAAGTCACTAAACGTCATCAACAAATTGCAGCGACATCAGAAAAGAATGGTGGGCTTGATTCCGGAAATTCATAATTACATATCCCAGACTAACGAATTAGCCAGAAAGCGTTACAAGACTAAAAACTTCGCAATACCTGACTCACATCAAAAAACAGCGAAAGTAATTCGTGTGGTTGACAAAAAACAACTTATCTGGGTGTCAGAATAAAAACTAATCATATGATTGGCAAATAATTGCTTGAGAAAAAATGAATATTAAAAGTATAAGTACTGCGGCAAGCCCATTAGCTATAACCAATACCTTTGGCAAATCTACGAGTGAACTCACTAAGGCTGATAAAGCCATCGTCTCCGAAGGGTGTGGTGGTTCCGGGTGGGGGCGGTCATTGAAACACAGCAAATTATCCGGATTTTTCTCGGAAAAAAAATCAAGAGCAGAAGTGCTTACGATTAACAAAGTTATACCTTTCGGCAGCGAGGCACTCGCACGTGAATATCTCGAAAATCATTTCACGTTGGTTCCGCAGTACAGCGGCGCGACTGACCACGTTGTCGAGGAAAACAACTTAAGCACTGCTGGTTTTAATTCCTGTAAGTCCGAGCACATAGGTTTTCATAACGACGCGTACGATTATAAGGATTTACCTCCTTATATTGCATTGTATTGCTGTAAGTCCGACTGCACCGGCGGTGAAACGTTTTTGGCAAAATTTGATACTGCTTTTCAAACCCTAACAGCTTCCGAAAAGTCAGTACTTCTCAGTGAAACGATTACGTTTCAAACCGATCCCGCATCCCATTTCAGGTCAAAATCTGCCGGCGTGACACAGAACATATTAGACCGCGGTGTTTTGCGATACAGCGATGGTTACATCCGGCAGCGCATAGCAGAAAAATCATTTGTTGGGGTTTTAAATAAAATTAATTATGCTCTGCACGAGAATAAGAAAATAGTAAAGCTCCTACCTGGTGATCTTCTAATAATAGACAATCAGTCGTACGTTCATGGTAGGAACGAATATTCCGGAAGTCGGAAATTAGTAAGGTTTTGGATGAACAAGAAAGGATCCGTCGATCCCGTTAACAGTGCTGAGGCAGCTGAAGTGAGCAGTACCTGTAGCGGCCCGAAAACATAAACGCCTCGACCTAATTACATCCGCTTTTCGGGACTAAATTAATTGAGAATATCGGGGTCCGGGGGACCGGGGAGCAGTGGAATACCCAACCAACTTAGGGGCAATTTCAGCATTCTCACAACGCATATTCGGGCAGTAATTTGCAAAAATCGTTTCGAGAATGTGTTTTGAGAACCAAAACGCCCCTTAACCCATGGGTGTGACCGCCAAAATTTAGAATCTCAAGAATGGTCGTTTTCAAGAAGAAAGAGACTGCATGGCCGTCGTTCCATTTTCGCTTCACTGCGCATGCGCCGGTTGGTTTTGCCTGATGACACAGGGGGTACGGCATGCGCGGTAATCAAAGTAGTAAACGGCTGACCATTCTTTCGGAGTCGGAGAAGATTGCGCTGTATGGTTTGCCGGACTTTGATGATTTTCAGCGAATTGAATTTCTTGCTATGACGGACGCTCAACGAGCGCTGGCATTCACGCGCAAAGGGTTAGCGGCGCAACTATACTGCCTATTGCAAATAGGCTACTTTAAAGCCAAGCACGCCTTCTTCCGTTTCACTTTGGACGATGCGCCAGCGCAAGACATCGCATTCCTGATGCAACGATATTTTCCAGGACAGGTGTTAGCTCCGCAGAAGGTGAGCGACAACGAGCGCTACTTGCCTCGCAAAGAAATTGCGGTATTGTTGGGATTTCGCCTCTGGACTGACGAAGACTTACCGGGACTTCTCAACAAAGCAACGTTGCTGGCCAGAACGGATGTGTCTGCTACTTTCCTGTTGGCCGAACTGATGGTGTTTTTGGTTAGTCAGCGCATCGTTCGGCCTGGCTACACCACGCTACAAGACTTGATCGCAAATACCCTTACTGCCGAACGTGAACGCCTTGAGCGCCTCGTCGAATCGACCCTGACTGATAAGACACGCACCGCGCTGCAAGAGTTGCTGATACGCGATAACACCTTGTCTGAATTGGCTGCCCTCAAGCAGGATGCCAAGAGCTTTCGCTACCTCCAGATGGGCATGGAGCGCCAGAAGCGCCTCACCCTGGCGCCCCTATACTCCATGGCCAAAACCCTGCTGCCAAGCCTTGGTATCTCGCAGCTCAACATCGCCTACTATGCCAGTCTGGCCAACTTTTACACGATCTACGATTTACGGCGATTCAAGCCCGGCCAGACCAACCTATATTTGCTGTGCTACGCCTGGCAGCGTTACCGGCAACTCACCGACAACATCGTGGAAGCCTTTGGCTACCACACTCGCCATCTCGAAGACGACACCAAGGTAGTTGCCAACCAACAGGCGGTCAAAATACACAATGAACGCCAGCAAGCCACACCACGGGTTGGCGAGCTGCTTCTGTTGTACGTGGATGACTCGCTTACCGACGTAACCCCTTTCGGCACGGTGCGCGGCAAGGCCTTCCGCATCATGCCCGAAGAGAAGCTACGCTCGACCGGCAAACTTCTGACGGAGACGCCTGTCAGTCAGATGGATTTACGCTGGCAAGCGGTGGACAAGCATAGCCGGCTTTGCACGAAGAATCTGCGGCCGCTGGCCATGGCCCTGGAGTTCGCCAGTAGTAGCGCCAGCGGCAAAGCCTGGCTGGCGGCGTTGCAATGGATGAAGGAGGTCTTTGCTGACCAACAGAGCCTTGCCAAACAGCCGCTGACTAAGATTCCGCCGCGCACTATACCCAATCGATTGCGCAACTTTTTGCTGAGTTTTGACGAGGAGGGCAAGCCAGCTGTCCTACGTGCTGACCGGTACGAATTTTGGGTTTACAGGCAACTGCGCAAGCGCCTTGATGCGGGGGACATTTACCTCGACGACAGTGTACAGCACCGGCGTTTTGCCGATGACATGGTGTCCATGGAGGCCAAGGCCGACGCCCTCAAGGCACTGAATATTCCTTGGTTGCGTGAGCCCGCTGACCAAACGCTTGATGCCTTGTTTGTCGAACTGGATAAGCAGTGGCGTGCGTTAGATTCTGAGCTACGCAGCGGCAAGCTCAAGCACCTGGAGTTTGACCCAGTAAAACAAACATTGACGTGGCACCGGCCCAAGGCCGACAAGGACAAGCAACTGCAACAAGGCTTGTATGGCAAGCTGCAGGGGCGCGATGTTGCCGACGTATTCCGGTTTGTGAACGAGCGGTGCGACTTTCTCTCAGCCATGACGCCCCTGCAGCCACGGTACGCCAAAAAAGTCGCCGACGCTGACAGCCTGATGGCTGTGATCATTGCCCAAGCCATGAACCATGGCAACTTTAAAATGCGGAGACCTGCGACATCCCATACCACGTCCTGGAGGCCACGCACCAGCAGCACCTGCGACCGGCCACGCTGATTGAGGCAAGCAACGTCCTCAGCAACTTCATCGCCAGCCTACCCATTTTCCCATATTACTCCATCGACATGAACGTGCTGTACGGCAGTGTGGACGGGCAAAAGTTTTCCGCAGTTTCCCCGACGCTCAAGGCACGGCACTCACGTAAATATTTTGGGGGCATGGACCGTGGCGTTGTCGCCTATACCTTGCTGGCCAACCATGTGGCTCTGCAAACCCAGATGCTGAGCGCCAACCAGCATGAGAGCTACTGGGTGTTTGACATCTGCTACAACAACACGTCCGACATCAGGCCCACCACGATCACAGGCGACATGCACTGCATCAACATGGCCAACTTTGCCATCCTGCACTGGTTTGGCATGAACTTGGCACCACGATTCACCAATTTGCATGCCCAGTTGAAGCACCTCTATTGCAGCCCTGACCAGGAGGGTCATGATAAATTCCTGATTCAGCCAGTGGGACAGATTGACCGTCATCTGATTGCCGCTGAAAAATCCAACTTGGATCACATTGCCGCCACCCTGGGTCTCAAAGAAATGAGTCAAAGCGTGCTGGTGCGCAAGATCTGTACTCTGTCCGGCCACCACCGCACGCGTAAGGCGCTCTTCGAGTACGACAAACTGGTACGCACGATCTACACGCTGCGCTACTTGCGTGATCCTCAGTTGCAGCGTGATGTCCATCGTTCGGAAAACCGCATTGAGTCCTACCACCAACTGCGCTCCACCATCGCCCAGATCAACGGAAAGAAGGAGCTCACCGGGCGCACCGACTTGGAGGTGGACATCAGCAACCAGTGCGGCAGGTTGATCGCCAATGTGGTGATTGCGTACAACTCAATGCTGCTGTCTGGGCTGCTTGGCCGATATCTGGCAGCAGGTAATGAAAAGGCGCTGGATTTGCTCAGGCGGATTTCACCTGCGGCATGGCAGCATCTGCATTTCCTGGGGCACTATGCATTTAGAGGCAAGCACAATCCGATCGATTTAGAAGCTGTTTTGGCGGGGGTGATCTTGAACCCTTAAAGATTTCGCGGGGTTGGGCGTACAACCCCAAGGAATATACCGTCAACCTGACCTGGCGTCGCCCAACTCAGTTAGGCTATCTGGAGGGTATTACCGTGTATCCCGGAGACCATGTGGAGCTGGCGAACAATTACTATGAAACGCTCGAAGTGGACCTGCCGCGCTAGCCTGCTTTGGCATCCTCCCCAGCCTAAAGACTGGGGAGGATTTCAACGTAGACGGGTGTCGTGTTGCAATAGATGATGAAGACGCTCTATTTACTTTTTTTTCTCACCTATGCGCTTCAATACACCGTCGAAACAAGCCAGCAACGGAGTAATTTCTTGATCGGGCATTTTGGCGGAAAACGCTATTACTTTGTCCAGTGATTCACTTTTATAGCGGTTCACGAACTGCATCTTTTCTCCTCCAATAATAGCCATAATTGCGCTATAGGTAAGCCCGACATCTGCGCCTCCTAAAATGTATCCGGGCGTTTCGGCAGGGATGAATTTTTCTGGTAATAGCGCAACACCTTCATTTTCTTTTGAAATCCAAAATTTGATCGGTGCTGGCATCACTGTTTCCGGATTTTTTTTCACTGTTGATAACTTAGATTTTCCAGATTTCAGCAGTCCAATAGCAGAATTGGCATAAATCGCTAATGAGAAATCGTGACCATCCATAGAGTCAGGTCCAACAACATCGATAACTACTACACGAACGCCACACGACAAAAATCCCGCACTGTCTCGACTAATCGTGGGTTGAGGCGTAGCCGAATATGCCTGGATAACGACTTGTGCTGACGCCGGTAATAAGTTGAACATGCCGAACGCTAGTGTAAGACCCTTGAAATACGATTTTATTTTCATTTTTTGTATATACGTTTTTCTAAATCACACATTGTAGAGCATTAGCAACTGCATTACCGTAGCGAGTTTTCGCACCGCTCATAGATGAAACCAAAATCTATTCAGGGACGCTGGCGAAAGGGATTACCAAAATAAGCGGATTTGATGGGAGGGGTGTGAACCCATATTTTATATAGAAGTTGGCGACGTCATCATCTTTTGCATCGATAAACAGCCCCCATCCACCGACAACTTTTGCTGCATCGCAAGCGCGATGCATTGCATCAACCAACAATTCTTCACCGAAGCCCTTGCCTTGCTCAGTCTGACTAACTGCTAAACGGGCCAAGGTAATTCCCGGTATTTTCCGTGGAAGTCTTTTTTGAATTGCCGGAGGCAGTTCGTCGGTAGGAGTTAATTCACGAAGCGTCAAAGCATAAAATCCAAGAATAGAAGATGAAGCATCTTCTTCTACAAGAACAAATGTTTGAGATATTGAGTTTTTTTGGTGCTGTCGTGCTGTCTGGCGAAGCCAAGAATCTAACGCCTCGTTGCCGGAATTAAATTTTTTTACATCATGTGCGTTGCTCAGCTTTGTTACTAATGGACTCATTTTCTACCTTATCTTTACGGCGCTGGAAAGCCTTGATCAATGCTTCATTTGGTTTATCAGGACTGTCGAGCATTTTAATAAATAAAGCAGCATCTTCACGCGAAAAAAATATCGTTCGTTCGTTTTCGATAATCTTGTCCGCTTTTTCAACCGCAGCCTGAATCAGAAATTGATTCAAAGTTGCACCTGATAAATCTGCTGCCGCCTGTAGTTTCATTGCTATTGGTTGGGACACTCGGGCAGTAATCCGGTCCCTGTTTTCCGTCGCTATCATAATTTTTGTCCTACCGTGATTAATTGTAATTTAGAATATTTAAATTAATTGTGATTTAGAGTGATATTTAGGTTTATTTGATTTAGATTTAGATTAATTTTGTTTAAATTTAGATTTAGATTGAATTTTATGATTTTGAGAAGGTTTTTGGATGCAGGACTCAGTCTATCACTACCGGTGCCAATTTGTCACCGGTTGTGTGGCAAATTGGCACCAACGCCAGTGCGCCAGTCTGATGCTGGCTGCTGACACCTCCTTGCTATTTCCCCATCGCCACCTGCATCTCGATGGCCTTGCGTGCGTTCGCAACGATGTCCTCATCCGTCGACATGTACTGCACGGCCATCAGCGCCTCGCGAGCCAAATCAACCAGCTGCTCGACGTTCCGGAAATTCTCGATATTTGCCGAGCCGTCTCCACCGCAAAGCAACCGGACCTTCGCGAGCTGTGTCGCATAAAATTTCGCGTTGTTTGGATGCAAGACGTAGGATTTTCCATCGATACGCAACCCGAACGCCTGAATCCCAGCCTCGCATTTCATCGACTCAGCGCTGTTCGCAATAACGCTGCCGGCCAGGAACTGCAAGCGACCGAACGCCCGTGTTCACGCTATCTGCAAATGAGCTTGCAATCG
>AEPR01000033.1 GCA_000195205.2 Oxalobacteraceae bacterium IMCC9480
CAGCCACACCTTTGATTGGCACCAGCGGGGACACTCTTGGGACCATGCAAGTTGATGTCATTGCCATCAAACGCGGCGATGCGGTTTTCCCGCCTATCGGGACGCAGCCACAACCACTACAAGTGTTCGTGACAGGTTTGCCACCCAAGGACTCGGGCGACCGCCGTCCCTATTTGCCACACCAAGTCATGAAATTTATCGACCAAACGCTCACTGCTGCAGCCAAAAGCGGCTTGAAGTCCGTCGGATTTGCGGCCAGTCTGCTGGCACCGACGAAGCCAACAAAACATGGAGGATTAGGTATCCCGTTTGAACAGATGGCTGCACTCGCCGTCGCTGCGGTTGACCGGCACGCGGCGAAATCAGGCAAGCAGATCAGTGTGACTTTTCAATGTACCGACGAAGCCCAGCAAGCAATTGTTGACGATGTGATCAAAAACAGGGCGCAGTTCAAAGTACATCAAAACTTTCAGGCACTGTTGCGCTTACCGAACAACATGTCGACACCTATTCCAGCAACAGCGTTCGAGGATTTTGGCGATCCCCAAAAGCGCGCCAGCTTTGCGCCTGTTGCGTTCGTAAGGAGTCAGGACAAAACACGGATGTTTCGCTCGGCGAAACCTTTACCAAAATTCGTCAATGGAAGCGAGGTCCCTCTCGCGCGATGGGAGGATGTGCCGATCAGTCGTGACGACTGGCAAGCTGATGATAAGGAACTCGGTGAGCCAGACGACATAGTCATCCAGGCTGCGGGAGTAGTGATTGAGGAAGACGATGGCCGGGTCTGGGTTGTCGCACCAACGGGTGGCTTTGCCGGGATGAAAAACACGTTTCCGAAAGGGCAGATTGATCGCGACAAAGACGTGCCCGGGGAGTATTGGTCGCCGCAAGCGACCGCACGCAAGGAAGCATATGAAGAATCGGGGCTGCAAGTTGAGTTGACCGGTTTTCTCTATGACAACGTAGGGGATTCTCAAAATACGCGCTACTACCGTGCAAAGCGCATAGGCGGAACGCCCGCCGATGTCGGCTGGGAATCGCAAGCCGTGCATCTGGTACCGAGGGACCAATTGAGGGGAATGATGACCTGGCCCCGTAACAAACGTGAAAATAATGTTCTGGAATCCATGAAGATTCCTCATGACGAAACCGGTGCTATTACCCGTCTGGAAGAACTGCTGTGCGGACCCGAAGGCGACGTGGATGGCGAGTTGTTCAGTTATATGGCACAAGAAGTATCCGAAGCGATGAGATATATCGGAGAACAGCGTAAAGATACGGGTATCGATCTCGTTCCGGAAGATCAGGTACTTTCACGCGATGATAGCCGCCAGCCGCAAAAAAGCACGGCGCTGAGAATACCCGGCGCAACGGGCAGCGCTCCGGGCTACCTCCATGCAAACCGGATTGAGCTTGGGGTGAGCCGCAACTACATCGCGGCACAATATCCGCTCAGCAATAGCAGGACAGGTAAGGAAAATCGGGATGATTTCTGGCGTGCGGCGACAGACAGCAAGCTGCTCAGTCCGATCAGAGAGGTCAGAGAGGTCAGAGAGGTCAGTCTGATAGTGGACCTGACACAGCTCGGCGAGAAGTGGAAAGACAATTCGTATGCCCCGGTCGGCAAAGAACCGCTTGTGCTCCCGACGTATGAATTACGGTCTTCCGTGGTAACTCCGCTCCAGGGGGCCAACCCGCACATTAGCGAATCCATGATTCAGATAAAACCGCATCAGGGCGGAGGTACAAAAGAAGTCCAGCGCATGCATTTCACCGCATGGCCAGACAAAAAAGCAATTAAAGTTGACGCGCTGATTGACCTCGCAAACCAAGTCAAACAGAACAGCAAGCCCGGCGACACGGTTTTAATCCACTGCAGCCACGGCGTGGGCAGAACCGGCACCCTCATTACGTTCCTCGCCGCCAGCGAGAAAATCGAAACAGCGATTGCTGAAGCGACCAATGCGGGTTCCAACCTGTCGGTCTCCAATTTTCTGGCTATCGTGCGGGACGTGCTCATCAAAGGACGCCAAGCACGCGGCGAGCAGTTCGTCGCGACTGTACAGTTCCCGCTCATCATCAAAGCGCTCCTAGAACAGCATTTTGACAGCGAGATTGTCGATGGCATGTTGAATCCAAAAGCCATTCGTGCCGCCGTTGCCTGATCCTCATTTGATCGGCGGCGGCATCAACGCGCTGGCAGCCGCAGCATTCATGGTCTGCGACGGCAACTTCGCCAGACCCCAAATCACTATTTTCGATGCCGCCGGTGATCCGGAACATGGTTACCACTTGCGCGGCGGGCGCATGCTCACCACCGACAATTGCGAGTGCACTTGGGATCTGTTCAAGACGATTCTGTCGCTGGTCAATCCGGGACTATCGGTGTTCGACGAAACAGTCGCGGTCGATGCGCAGTACCAGCCTGATTCCAAAGCGCTGCTGGTCGATGGGTGCCGTGCCAAGGTGCCAGTCAGTTCAATGGGATTTTCAATGAAGGCACGCTTCGAGGCCATGTTCAAGGCCTTGCAGTAATACCGGCGTGGGTCAAAAGCACTAATTGACTGGCATCCGCGATCGTGTGATCGGGACATAGATCATGCAGCGCAGCGTCGGGCAGGTGCGGGCTCCGCTCATCGGGCCTTACCCTCGATTGCCTCCCCAAGTAAGCCCTCCGCAGGCGCTGTATTTCAAGGCCGCTTGAAAGCCGCCACCTGCTCAACCCGCATCCGGTAGCCCATGCTACCCGCCAGTCCCATCGCCTGTCCCGACGCCGGCGAGCTGACCGTCTGCAGCACGCCGCTGATCGACACCGCCGCCATCATGTAGACATCGCTGGAAGGCTTGTCGGCAAACACGTGGATGATCTGGTTGGCCGGCGGTGGCGGCATATGAATGCAGGCACCGAAGTAGGGGGCCAGCAAGTATTCGCGGATGTTGCCGTCGTCGCCATCAAGCGGGACCACGAAGCCGGAGATGCGCACGCGCTTGCCGTTCATGGCCGGCTCGACCGGTGCCTTGTCCCACTCCTTGCGCAGCTTGTCGAGTGCAGCGATGGCGCGCGGATCGGCATCGTTGAGCTGCGCCATGGTGTCGCGGAAAGCCGTCATCGCATCCCAGTGCTTAGGCACCAGCGCTTCCCAGCCGATATCGCGGTATTTTCCTGCGGGCTTGCCGCCAGTCGCCGCATCCGGCAAGCGTTCGCCGACCCGGTAATCCTTGCTGTTCGGTGCCGCATGCGCCAGCGACCAGCCCGTGGCCACCAGCACTATCCACCCTCGTCTGTTCATTGGTTTGTCCTAGGTTCGTGGTGCCAGTCCATCGGCCAGAGCATGGCGATACGCGCGCAGCCCCGGCACCAGTCCGGCCAGCATGCCGACGCCGATGACGGCCAGCAGCAAGCGCCATTCTCCGGGTGTCGGCAGCGCCGTGTGTAGCATCAGTCCGACCTGTTGCCGCAGCAGCGGCGCACCGATGGTACTGGCCACGGCCAGCAACGCTAGCCCGGCGAGCACCCCCACGACCGTCAACCCGATACTCTCGATCATCAGCATCAGGAACAGGTCGCGCGGCCTTGCGCCGACCGAGCGCAGGATCGCCAGTTCGCGCCGTCGCTCATTGAGTCCGGCGAGGATCACCGCGACCATGCTGCACGACGCCGTCATCAGCACCAGCATCGAGATCACCCGCAAGATCGTCTCGAGCGTGCCCGTCAGTTGCCACAATTGCCCCAGCGCGACGCCTGGCAGCACGGCTTGCAGCGCTTCGTCGCGCATCGTCTGCACATCGCGCTGCACGCGGAACACGTCGGCGCGGTTGCGCAGGCCGATCAGGGCGGCGCTGACGTGGGTCGGCGTGAGGTCAAACTTGCGGACCTGACCGGCGGGAATCGACAGTCCCGGCAAGTGCGCGCCGGCATGCCAGTCGAGATGGATCGCCGCCATCGATTCAAGACTGACATGCACGCTGCGGTCGA
Source organism: Oxalobacteraceae bacterium IMCC9480 (assembly GCA_000195205.2). GTDB lineage: Bacteria > Pseudomonadota > Gammaproteobacteria > Burkholderiales > Burkholderiaceae_D > Actimicrobium. The sequence continues at coordinate 3,977 of AEPR01000033.1, forward strand.
CCGGCGTGCCGGTGCGCGCGAGGATGCCGACTACCGTGAACGGTTTATCGGTATGCCCGGCCAGACCGGTGTCGTCCAGCCCGTGATTGAGCGTGATCTGCTCGCCAAGTCGCCCGGCCACATCCGCCCCCAGCACGGCCTCGAACACCTGATCGAAGCGTCGCCCGCCGGCCAGCACCAGCGGCGATCCACGGCCATACCGGAAGTGCTCGAAGTAAGCCGCCGTGGTGCCGATGACCGGAAAGCCGTGATGGGCATCGCCCAGCGACAGCGGGATTGCCCACGCCACTTCAGGGCGATCGGCCACCGCGCGAAAGCTGCGCCAGCTGATATTGCCGGTCGGCTCGCCGATCCGGAACACCGCAAACAGCATCAGTTGCAGCGGGCTGCCGCGCGCGCCGATGACCAGATCGGTGCCGGAAACCGACTGCGCAAAAGTATCGCGGGCTGCGTGGCGCAGACGTTCTACACCAGCCAGCAACGCCACCGATAGCGCGATGGCCAGCACCGTCAGACCCAGCGTCAGGCGGCGGTTCCAGGCACTGCGGAAGGCAATCGTGAACAGATAACTCATGGCGTTGCGCCGGCGACCTGATTGACGAGCGGCAGCGCCAGCGTGCGACTGAAATGCGGTGCCAGCCGCGCGTCATGGCTGACCACCACCAGCGTGGACGACGCCGCTGCGCAGTCCTGCAGCAGCGCCAGAAAATCCTGCTGGCGCGCCGCGTCCAGTGACGACGTCGGTTCGTCGGCGATGATCAGGTCGGGCGTGCCGATCAGTGCGCGCGCCGCCGCCACCCGCTGTTGCTGGCCGACGCTGAGCAAGGCCGCCGGCCGCGTCAGCACGTCCGCACCCAGTCCAACGCGGTTCAGCAAGCGCCGTGCCTCGTCCGGCGCACTGCCGCTGTCGGCGCTCGCCCGCGTCCTGCGCCGCTGCGAAAACCGGCACGGCAGCAGCGTGTTGTCGAGCACGCTCAGATACGGCAGCAAATTGAATTGCTGAAAAATGAAACCGATATGGTCGACCCGGAAGCGGTCGCGCGCACTCGCTGACAACGCCGTCAGTGGCTGGCCCAGCACCGTGATGCGGCCGCGCTGCGGTACCAGCACGCCAGCCAGCAAGGCCAGCAAGGTGCTCTTGCCGCAACCGCTGGGACCGTGCAGGAACAGGCGTTCTCCCACGGCGACATCGAAGCGGGCGATGTCGAGGCAGGGCTGGTCCGGGTGCCAGCGGAAGACCAGATCTTCGATGGCAATGGCGGGTGAGCGGGTTGTCATGATGCTGCTGGTTCGGGAAGAAGAATGTTGAACGGAAAAACCGAGGCTGGCATGCATGGTAGCGCGCACATTTTTGTGCGCGTTCGGTATCGATCAAACTTTGTGCATTGCTTGTCCAGGTCGCAGAGGGCGGTGGATCGGCAAAATCTGCGCAATTCGATAGCCGCGATAAACATTACTATAAATCAATATTTATTACCTGCAACCAATTGAATTTGTGAAAATGCCACCACTACTCCTGGTATTCATCAATTTCTATCGGTGGCTGTCGTGTCCCTGAATGCCGGGGCAACGTTTTTCGCAACGCATCAAAAACTTCCATTCGCTGGCGCCGATTGGCACCGGTTTCATTATCGTTTCATTGACTGGATAGGGGAAAGCATGGGCAATATGAAAGTGGCCAGCAAGATGGCCTGGGGTTTCGGAACCGTAATTACATTGTTGGTCCTGATCTCGACGATCAGCATCCTGCGACTGGCGAGCATCGGTGAGGCAATCAATTTGCTGACGCATGACAAAATGCCTCAAATGGAAGCGCTTAACAGTCTCGCCTATCTCACTTCTGACAACGCGCGGATTGCTCGCAACATTATCCTTCTGACCGATCAAGCAAAAATGGCGGCCAACAAGGCCAGCTATGACAAAAATGTCGAGGAGGCTACGAAGCAGACGGCATTTCTAGAAAAAAACGTGTCCGGTGCAGAAGCGAGAAATTTATTTAATGTACTGGTGTCATCCCAAACCGCTTATCGGCCCTGGACCAGCGAAGTGATACGGTTAGGCTTGGCGAACAAGACCGAGGAAGCAATCAGCGAGCTGTACGGTGAAAACTACAAGCTGCAAGCGGCTTATTTTGCCGGGATCAAACAGCTGATTGATTTTGAAAAAACACAAACCAATCTGGCGGCTGACGCAGCGGCAGAAAGTGCGGTCAGTGCACGCAACCTGATCATTTTCCTTGGTGTACTGGCGACCTTGCTGGGCGCGATCATCGCGGTGCTGATTGCACGCGGACTCGTCAAGCAACTTGGCGGCGAGCCGCAGGAAGCGGCCAATGTCGCCAAAGCGGTAGCGCAAGGGGATCTGACGGTGGCGATTCACGTTGCCCGCGGTGACACGAGCAGCCTGATGGCGCAGCTGCTGATGATGCAGACCAGCCTGATCGGAATTGTCGCCGGTGTCCGCCGGGGCGCTGATACCGTGTCGCTCGCCTCGGCCGAGATTGCCGAGGGCAATATGGACCTATCGAGCCGGACCGAACAGCAGGCCAGTGCACTGGAAGAAACGTCGGCTTCGATGGAAGAGCTGGGTACCACCGTGAAGCAGAATGCCGACAATGCCCGTCAGGCCAAC
>AEPR01000032.1 GCA_000195205.2 Oxalobacteraceae bacterium IMCC9480
ATGCCCTGCGGTTATTGCACCCTACGACCTCAATGTGATGGCACGCAAATAGGGCCGCGTTGCACCCCGTACCGGCATGGCAGAATGAAGCCCCGACATTGACTTGGCCTGCCCGATGCCCATTGACGTTTTCACTTACGGTTCGCTGATGTTTCCCGAAGTCTGGCAGCGCGTCGTGCGCGGCACTTATGCGTCGCAGCCGGCCCGCATTGACGGTCACCAGCGCTATGCGGTCAGCGGGGACACCTACCCCGGCATCGTGATCGAGGCCGGCGGCAGCGTGACCGGACTGATCTATCGCGATATCGATGCGACCGACCTGGCGGCGCTCGACCACTTTGAAGGCGACGGCTATCACCGCATCGGCGTGCAGGCGACCACCGGCGACGGTGCGTTGATCGCGGTGCAGACCTATCTGTTTCGCGATCCGGCCGGCTTGTCCGGCCAGCCCTGGCTGCCGCATGAGTTTCAGCTGCAACGCTTTCTCGGCAGCTACTGCCGCGACAAGTTAGGCAGCTGACAGTGGCGTCGGTATAATCGGTTTCCGTCTTCCCCGCTCCCGCACACACTCATGCTCGCTCTCCAGAAACAACGCGTCGTCGCCCTTTTCAATTCCGCCCTGGCCTCCCTGATTGCCGGCACGGACCTGCAGCCGACGGTGGTCCTCGAGCGTCCGCGCGACCCCGCCCACGGCGATGTGTCCTGCAATATTGCGATGCAGCTGGCCAAGCCACTGAAAAAAAATCCACGTGAACTGGCGCAGCAACTGGTCGCCGCGCTGCTGGCCGACCCGGCCCGCGCCGGTCTGGTCGATGCGGTCGAGATCGCCGGACCTGGCTTCATCAACCTGCGCCTGGCGCTGGCGGCACGGCAGGAAGTCGTGCATACGGTGCTGCAGGAAGCCGCCGACTACGGTCGCGGCACGCTCGGTACCGGCCGCAAAGTCCTGCTCGAATTTGTCTCCGCCAATCCGACCGGTCCGCTGCATGTCGGCCATGGTCGCCAGGCTGCACTGGGCGATGCGCTCTCGGCGCTGTTCGCCGTGCAGGGCTACGACGTGATGCGCGAGTTCTATTACAACGACGCCGGCGTGCAGATCGCCACGCTGGCCGCGTCGGTCCAGGCCCGTGCACGCGGCTTCAAACCGGGCGACGCCGACTGGCCGGAACCGGCCTACAACGGCGACTACATCGGTGACATCGCGCTCGACTTTTTGGCTGGAAAAACCGTCTCGGCGGCTGATTGCGCACCCGTGATCGCCAGCGGCGATGTCGATGACCTTGACTCGATCCGCCAGTTTGGCGTCGCGTATTTGCGGCGCGAACAGGACCTCGATTTGCAGGCCTTCGGCGTGAAGTTCGACAACTACTATCTCGAATCCTCGCTGTACGGCGACGGCAAGGTCCATGCTGCTGTCGATGCGTTGATCAAGGCCGGCAAGACCTATGAACTCGATGGCGCGCTGTGGTTGCGTACCACCGATTATGGCGACGACAAGGATCGCGTCATGAAAAAATCCGACGGTACCTACACGTACTTCGTGCCGGACGTGGCCTATCACATCGTCAAATGGCAGCGCGGTTTCGGCAACGCCATCAACATCCAGGGCAGCGATCACCACGGCACCATCGCCCGAGTGCGGGCCGGCCTGCAAGCCGTCGACCTCGGCATCCCGAAAGGCTATCCCGACTACGTGCTGCACAAGATGGTCACCGTCATGAAGGATGGCGAAGAGGTCAAGATCTCCAAGCGCGCCGGGTCGTATGTAACCTTGCGCGACCTGATCGAATGGTCCAGCGGCGAGGTCGAGGTAGTCACCGATGCCGCCAACGATGCGCCGCGCGACCTGACCCGCGGCCGCGATGCGGTGCGGTTTTTCCTGATCTCGCGCAAGGCCGATACCGAATTCATTTTCGATGTCGACCTCGCGCGGGCCCAGTCCGATGAAAATCCGGTCTACTACGTCCAGTACGCGCATGCCCGGATCTGCTCGGTGCTGGCGCAATGGGGCGGCGATGAAAGCGTGCTCGATGGCGTCGACCTGTCGCCGCTGACGGCCCCGCGTGAAGCGTCGCTGCTGGCGCGTCTGGCCGATTATCCGGAAGCGCTCGAGCATGCACTGGAAGAACTCGGTCCGCATCAGGTGGCGTTTTATTTGCGCGACCTGGCCGGCGAACTGCACAGTTATTACAATGCCGAACGCGTACTGGTCGACGACATGCCAACCCGCATGGCACGCCTGGCCCTGATGCTGGCCACGCGCCAGGTATTGCGTAACGGTCTGTCACTGATCGGCGTTTCCGCCCCTTTGAGGATGTAACCTGACTAGCATGCAAAAACATTCCAACCAGCACTTTCATCCCTCTCTTTTCCGGCAAGCCGGCGGCACGCTGCTCGGCTTGATCATCGGCCTGATTGTCGGACTCGGCATTGCGGTTGCCGTCGCCATGACCATCAACAAGACCACGCTGCCGTTTCTCAACAAGGCCGGCAAGCCGGACCGGGCTGAACTGACTCCCGGTCAGGTCAGCGACCCGAACAAGCCGATGTACGGTAACAAGGCCGCCGCCAGAGAAGCCGCGCGCGAGCTGGCCAACCCGCCTGTAGCCGAGCCGGCTCCACCGAACAGCGCCGATCCGCAAGCCGAAAAAAATGCCGCGGCCAAGGAAGCCAGCCTGCCTGCCGCCGCTGAAAAACTGCGCAAGACCGACCTGCCCAAGCCTGCCGAAGCCAAGACCGAAGCCGACGACAAGTGGACCTATTTTTTGCAGGCCGGCGCCTTCCGCGAACAGACCGACGCCGAAAGCGCACGCGCCAAGCTGGCACTACTTGGTGTTGAAGCCCGCATTACCGAAAGGCTGAGCGACAATGGGACTTTCTATCGGGTCCGTATCGGTCCGTTCAGCCAGCTCGATGCCATGAACCGCGCCCGGACCAAGCTCACCGATAGCGGTGTCGATGTGGCCGTCGTGCGTTTCCCCAAAACCCCTTGAGGAGTTGTATGCGTTTAACCCGATTCATTCCCCGTCTGCTGGCCACGCTTGGTCTTGGTCTTAGCTTCACCATGGCCAGTGCGATTGCCAGTCCGGCAGCGCCCCAAAGCGGCGCCGAATACCGCACGCTGGAGCGCGCCCAGCCGACCGATAGCGGCAACAAGATCGAAGTCACGGAATTCTTCTGGTACTCGTGCCCGCATTGTTTCGTGTTCGAGCCGACGCTGGCCGAATGGGTCAAGAAGCAAGGCGACAAGATCGAGTTCAAGCGCGTGCCGATCAACTTCCGCGAATCGTTCATTCCGCAGCAAAAGCTGTATTACGCCCTTGAAGCCATGGGCAAATCCGAAGACATGCAGCGCAAGATTTTCAATGCCATCCACGTCGAACGCCAGGCCATCGATACCGATGCAAGCATTCTTGATTTCGTCGGCAAGCAAGGCATCGACAAGCAGAAATTTACCGCGACCTACAATTCCTTCGGCATGCAGAGCAAGGTCAAGCGCGCCTTGGTCCTGCAGGAAGCCTACAAAATTGACGGCGTACCCACCATCGCCATTGATGGCAAATACATCACTTCGCCATCGATAGTCGGCACCGCCATGGGCGGACGCCAGCCCGAGCCGGTGCTTGCTGCGTCGACCGTGCAAGTGATGGATGCGCTGGTGGCCAAGGCCCTGGCCGAGCGCGCCGCAAAAAAATAAACCGCACGTCAGCGTGTCCGGTCCGGCCCGCAGCTCGCAAGAGCGCGGGCTTTTTTTTCGGGCCGCGGCAAGCTGCCAGCGTCAACAGGAGACAAACATGGAAATGGAAAACAGTACGCGGGATGCGATCGGTGTCGTGCATCCGGTGGTCGATGCCGCACAGCCGCCGCGCATCGTCTCGCTGGTGCCGTCGGTGACCGAATTGCTGTGTGAGCTCGGGCTGGCACCGTGGATCGTCGGACGTACCGGTTTTTGCATCCACCCGGCGGCGCTGGTGCGCGACATACCGAAGGTCGGGGGCACCAAGGATGTCAACATCGGCAAGCTACGTGCGCTGGCACCGACCCACCTGATCGTCAACATCGACGAAAACGAAAAACCGACGGTCGACACGCTGGCCGGCTTCGTGCCTCACGTGATCGTCACCCATCCGCTCGGGCCGCATGACAATCTGAGCTTGTATCGATTGCTGGGGACGATTTTCGGTCGCAGCGAAACTGCCGAAGACCTTTGCACGCAATTCAATTGCGCCATCGCGGCGCTGGGCCGGGGGCGAGCTCAGCGGGTGCTGTATTGCATCTGGAAGGATCCGTGGATGACGGTGTCGCGCGATACCTACATTGCGCGCATGCTCGAGCGCATTGGCTGGCAACAGTGGGTGGCGACGCCCGAAACGGATGGCGCGCGGTATCCGGTGTTCTCGTGGTCAGATCAACTGGTCCGCGACATCGATCTGGTGCTGCTGTCGAGCGAACCTTATCGCTTCACTGACGCGCATGTCGATAGTCTGGAGCAGCAGATCGGCAAGCCGGTATTGCTGGTCGATGGCGAGATGCTGTCGTGGTACGGCAGTCGCGCCATCGCCGGCATGCGTTACCTGGATCAGCTGCGGCAACAGGCCTGATCCGGCAACAACATCGTCAGGCTGGCCGGTTGATGCGCACCAGCAGGCGGACGATTTCGCGCGCAATGGCACGGTGTGTTTCATCGAGCCGCTGCAAATCGGCAATCAGCTTGACGTCGGCCGATTCAAAGCGCGCGCTCGGGTCGGCGGTTTCGCCGTTGACCGTTTCGCCGCCACCGAAGCGCAGCCACTCGGCAGGTACGCCAAGCCACTGTGCCAGCGTACGCAGTTTTTCCTGCGTCGGAATCGCTTCACCGCCCAGCCATTTGCGGGCTGCATGCACGGTGATCGGTCCGCCGGTAAAACGCACATTGAATTCGCGGGCAAGTTGCGTCGGGCTGTCCGGTGAGTAATCGGCATTGCGCAACGCGAGCTGCAAGCGCTCACTAAAGTCTTCTCGTTCGATAGATGCTTTCATTAACGCGAGCTATTCCATGTCAGTCGTTTCAGTCAGTCTCTGCGGTGCAGGAACATGTTGTGGCTGAAAACTAGGGTTTTCGGACCCGAATGACTGTCGCCTGTCGGGTTGCTTTTCGTCTTGTACGAAATTAAAGTAAAAATACATTCCGGCGCGTAGCCTGCGGATTTTAGGCGCGCCAGTATACCAGCGCAAGCTATTGCAAGTCCCCTATGTTCGATACCGAACATAGAATGAAGGATAAGTGAGAGTTTTTAGAAAGAAACTGTGGCAGTGGTAGTTTCTGTGAATCGCCACCGGCCGCCAGCAGAGATCTAGCCGGCATATTGTTTCAGTAAACAAAAGGTTTACCTGAAAAATCGGCGGTGAGTAATGCGATAATCGTAGTCTTCTGATAATTCTGATCAACAGTTCGTTTTAGCGGAAGTCGGACTGAGAAAGGGAATGCCAGACTCGTGTTGTTTCCCATGAATTCACGTCGCCAACGGACCCCCCATTTTGGTCAGCCCAGAGCAAGTCAATACAAGCACCAACGTCAATCGCCTGCTGGCTGGCCTGACCCGGCGTGACCGCGAACAAGTCCTGGCGGGTTGCACCCGCGTCGTGCTCTCTGGCGGCATGATCCTGGTCGAGGCGGGCGAGGCGATGGCCCAGGTGTATTTTCCTATCGATTGCACGATTTGCCTGACGACGCCGACTGAAACCGGTATCCAGCTGGGCGTTAGCCTGATCGGGTATGAGGGCATGCTCGGTACCACGCTCTCCACGGGTATCGCGATGCTGCAGGTGCGGGCCTCGGTCCAGGAGGGTGGCGATGCCTGGCGCATCAGCCGCAACAAGTTCATGTTGCTGCTGGCGACGCTGCCGCTCTTGCAACGTCGCGTCTTCAGCTACCTGCACCTGACCCTCGATTACCTGGTCCGCAAATCGGTCTGCTGCCAGTTTCATTTGCTGGAAGCGCGCCTGGCCTATTGGCTGCTGATGGTGCACGACCGGGTTGACGAGGATGCGTTCGAACTGACCCATCAAATGCTGGCTGACTTGCTCGGTGTGCGCCGCGTTGGCATCACGCTCGCGGCGCGCGCGCTGCAGTCGCGCGGACTGATCAGTTACCGGCGCGGCACCATCACGATACTTGACCGGGAAGGTGTCATGGCCGCGGCCTGTACCTGCTACGGCGTGAGCGAAGCCGCCTACGAACGCTTGCTCGGTTAGGTCGTTGCGGTCCTCACGAAGCGCAGCACGCCATCCGCGCCGGAGACGCGCCGTACCGTCCCGTCGAACCACAGCAAATGCAAATGCGCCAGCGCCTCGCCCAGCGCAAAGGTCAGCTGATGCGCGTCCAGCGCACGCGGAAACATCACCGGCACGATGCTGGCCGCCGATTGTGGCGTGATGCAGGCATCGCGTACCTCGGCCAATCGCGCGGCATGATGGTCATTGAGTTGGCCGATGCGTACATGCAGACCGCGGAACGGTTTGCCATGCGACGGCAGCACCAGCACGCTGTCCGGCAGGCCGGCGTATTTCGCCAGCGAATCCAGAAATTGCCGCACCGGATTGGCTTCCGGCTCGATCGCAAACACCGACACATTGGTCGATATGCGCGGCAGCACCATGTCGCCGGCGATCAGCACATCGCGCGTCGGGCAGTACAGCGACGCATGTTCGGGCGAGTGGCCGAAGCCGGTGATGACGCGCCACGGATGGCCGCCTATCGTCACATCATGGCCATCCTGCAGACGCACATAAGACGCCGGCATGCCCGGCACCAGCGTCGGGTAATAGCTCTTGCGTTCGCCCAGCGTAGTCAGCAGCGCGGCATCGGTCAGGCCGTGGCGCTGGAAATGCGGCAGCGCCGCGGTGCCGTCGACACCCGGCAGACTGGCCGCCATCATCCGCGCAAAACCGTATTCGCCCGCGGTCATCCAGAGCGGTGCCTGCCAGCGCGTACAGAGCCAGTCGGCCAGGCCGACATGGTCCGGATGGCAGTGCGTGGCAATGACGCGCCGGATCGGCAGCCCGCGCAAACCCTGCGTAAAAATGGTTTCCCATGCCGCGCGCGTGGCATCGTTGGCGACGCCGCAATCGATCGCGGTCCAGCCTGCGATTGGCCCGTGTTCGCTATCGAACATATCCTCCAGCAGCCACAAATTGATATGGTTCAGCGCGAACGGCAAACCCATGCGCAACCACATCACGCCGGGCGCGACCTCAAGCAGACTGGCATCGGCGGGCAGGGTGTCGCCGAACGGATAATCGAGCTGGGCTTCGAGCAGATTCATGGTGGACTTTTCGGTGAGGGTGATGCACAGGCGGGACGTCTGCGCCTACAATGCTTGACGTTAACGTAAAGCTGATTCTAAACGAATGTCTACCTACACCATCACCGAACTGTCCCGCGAATTCGACATCACGCCGCGGGCGATCCGTTTCTACGAAGACCAGGGCTTGCTCAGTCCCAGCCGCGAAGGCGCCAGCGGACGCGTGCGGGTCTACAGCGCGCGCGAACGCACCCGCCTCAAGCTCACGCTGCGCGGCAAACGCCTCGGCCTGACGCTGTCCGAAATCAAGAGCCTGGTCGACATGTACGAATCGCCGCGCGACACCATCGCGCAAATGAAGCACTTCATGGAAGTGCTCGGCCAGCACCGGCTGACACTCGAAATGCAGCGCGAAGACATCGATGTCACGCTGGCTGAAATCAGCGCGCACGAAGCGCAGTGTCGCAAAGTGCTCGATGGTCGCGCGACCAAAAAAACCGCTGTCAAGACAGTCTCACGGACCAAGTCCGTTTAATGCAATTGACGTTTACGTTAACGTCAATTGAAGATATGATTCCGTAGCTCATTTTTAACCGGTTCCGATAACCCGAGGATGCCATGCTCCACCTGCCCGGCTTGACGTTTGACCACGGCGACGACATCGCCGCCCTGCGCGACACCATCTCCCAATTCGCTGCCGCCGAGATCGCCCCGCGCGCCGGCGAGATCGACCGCACTGACCAGTTTCCGATGGACCTGTGGCGCAAGATGGGCGACCTTGGCGTCCTCGGCATCACGGTCGGCGAAGAATACGGCGGCACCGGCATGGGCTACCTCGCCCATATCATCGCGATGGAAGAAATCTCGCGCGCTTCGGCCTCGGTCGGCCTGTCGTACGGTGCCCATTCCAACCTGTGCGTGAACCAGATCAAGCGCAACGGCAGCGCCGAACAGAAAGCCAAATATTTACCCAAGCTGGTCAGCGGCGAATACATCGGTGCCCTCGCGATGTCGGAACCGAACGCCGGCTCCGACGTCGTCAGCATGAAGTTACGCGCCGACTGGAAGGGCGACCGCTGGGTTCTCAATGGCACCAAGATGTGGATCACCAATGGTCCCGATGCTGACGTGCTGGTGGTCTACGCCAAGAACGACCTGGAAGCCGGCGCGCGTGGCATGACCGCCTTCCTGATCGAAAAAGACTTCAAGGGATTTAGCGTCGCGCAAAAACTCGACAAGCTCGGCATGCGCGGATCGCACACCGGCGAACTGGTGTTCCGCGATTGCGAAGTACCGGCCGAGAACGTGCTTGGTGGCTTGGGCAAGGGCGTCAACGTGCTGATGTCGGGCCTCGATTACGAACGCGCCGTGCTGTCCGGCGGGCCGCTCGGGATCATGCAGGCTTGCATGGATGTGGCGGTGCCGTACGTGCACGATCGCAAGCAGTTCGGTCAGCCTATCGGTGAATTCCAGCTGATGCAGGGCAAGCTGGCGGATATGTATTCGACGATGATGGCGTGCAAGGCGTATGTGTATGCGGTCGGCCAGGCGTGTGATCGGGCTGCTTCTCCGGAGGCGGTGCGGGCTTTGCGCAAGGATGCGGCGGGGGCGATTTTGTATTCGGCCGAGAAGGCGACCTGGATGGCCGGTGAGACGATTCAGGCGCTGGGCGGGAACGGGTATATCAATGAGTATCCGGCCGGGCGCCTGTGGCGGGATGCGAAGTTGTATGAGATCGGGGCGGGCACTAGCGAGATCCGGCGGATGTTGATTGGGCGTGAGTTGTTTAACGAGACGCGGTAGGGGTTGGGTTGATGGCATCGCTTGGCACGCTCCGGGTTGTTGATGTTGAAGTCGTAGGGTGCAATAACCGAAGGGCATT
>AEPR01000031.1 GCA_000195205.2 Oxalobacteraceae bacterium IMCC9480
CCGGTATCAACAACCGCAACGCCACGAAGCCGATCCGGGTTATTACGCAGTACCTGCAACATATAACTATTGTCCGTGCCCATGACGCTAATCTGAACCAATACGCCACGTGATATCTGCATGGCATTTAACATGGCCAGGTAGCTTTCTTCAGGAGCGGATGGTGGCGTATAACTGCGATTGGATGCCATTGGATGATCGGGATCATGAATAACGACGTGCGCGTGGGTATCGCAAGATCCAATTGGCACACCAAATAACGGTGATTCAATATCAGGCAAGGGCGCGAGACAGCGCTCAGTATCATCCGTCGTTTCTGAAAAACGGGTTAATGCGTTTGGTTTCTCAATACTGTTAATCATCTAATTCTCCAGAATGCCAATTGGTGTGATTGGTGCTGATTAGCCGGGTTGCGGTTTCAAGCCGGCACGTTCGTCGGAATAAGCCAAGCGGCGATGCTGTTCGATATAAGCATCACGTGAAGGTAAAAGATGGCTGCGACATAATTCGACCAGGCGATCCTGATTGCCGGTTCGTAATGCATCAATCATCTGATGATGATCCTGGCGCGCCTGTTCCAGAATCTGTGGAACGACTATCGTCAGGGAGCGAATAACATGCGTGCGTTGTGCCGCTAGTTCAATGAGTTCGGTTAATGCCGAATTATCAGATAAGGCGAATAAGGCTTTGTGAAAAGCGAGATTCATCCTGAATGCGACATGAAGATTTGAAGCGATGACTGCGGCATCGTGCTGTCGCTGAATATCCTCCAGTGCGGCCAGTTTTTCCGGTGGAACCGGCAGGGTGATTTGTCGGGCGCAATTGGTTTCGAGGATGTCGCGCACGATATAAAGATCGACGACTTCCTTGACGGTATAGGACTTGACCAAAGCGCCAACATTCTTTTTTCGCTCGACCAGTCCCATCTGCTCCAATTCAGCGAGTACCTGCCGCACGACATGGCGTTTTAAGCCGAATCGTTCAAGCAGTTCGTCTTCGACCAGGCGTTCACGCGGATGCATATAACCGAATGCAATATCTTCTTCCAGTGTTTCGACCGCTTTGCGCACTTGTGATGCGGTATCGCTATCCTGGATAAGAAGGGATTCTGGTTTAAGTGGTTTTTGCATATTCTATAAATTCAGTGGGATACAGGATTAAACCTTGCCGGCATGCTTATTCTTTTGGCTTTGCATCAGCCGGTAGTAAAAAATCGAAATCAACTCCTTTGTCTGCCTGAGTCACCGTTTTCAGAAATAAATGGCGGTAACCGCGCTCTGCAGTCGGCCGGACAATCGGGTTTTCTCGCATTCGCTGCGCCAACTCGGCGTCAGAAACCAGCAAGTTGATCGACCGATCCTTGACTGACAGGCGGATACGATCGCCATTTTTGACATACGCCAGCGGCCCGCCAATCGCTGATTCCGGCGTGACGTGCAGCACGATCGTGCCACCGGCGGTGCCACTCATGCGCCCGTCGGAAACCCGCACCATATCCTTGACGCCGGCGCGTGCCAGCTTTTTTGGAATCGGCAGGTAACCCGCCTCGGGCATGCTCGCGCCGGTCGGACCGATGTGCTTGAGTACCAAGACATCGTCGGCATTGACATCGAGGGCGTCATCGTCGATGCGCAGCGCCATGTCTTCAATGTTTTCGAAGACCACTGCGCGGCCTTCGTGTTCCATCAAATTGGCATCGGCGGCGGATTGCTTGATGATGGCGCCGCCCGGTGCAAGATTGCCGCGCAACACGGCGATGCCGCCCTGGGGATAGATAGGGTCCGCGAAGGGCCGGATAACCGATTGCGGGAATCGCGGTCCGGCGATGTCCAGCTCTTCGCCTAGCGTGCGGCCGGTCACGGTCAGCGCATCCATGTGCATCAGCGGTTTGAGCTCGCGCAGCAGCGCGTGCATGCCGCCCGAGGCATGGAAATCTTCCATGTAGTACTGGCCCGACGGCTTCAAATCGATGAGCACCGGCGTCTCGCGGCCAATCGCATCGAGCCGGTCGAGTTCAAGAGCAATGCCCATGCGTCCGGCGATCGCGGTCAAATGAATGATGCCGTTGGTCGAGCCACCAATCGCCAGCAAGACGCGCAGGGCGTTTTCGAACGCCTTTGGCGTCATGATCTTGTCGGGCGTGAGTCCATTGATGGCCATCGCCACGGCCGTCGCACCGGTGCGTTCTGCGATGCGGATGCGGTCGGCGGTAACGGCGGGCGGGGAGGCGCCACCCGGCAACATCATGCCCAGGGCTTCCGTCACGCATGCCATGGTGCTGGCCGTTCCCATCACCGAACACGTCCCGACGCTGGCGACGAGCTGGCTGTTGACCGCCGTGATCTCGTCGTGATCGATTTCATCGGCGCGATATTTTCCCCAGAAGCGACGGCAGTCGGTACATGCGCCTACTCTTTCGGATCGATGGGAACCGGTCAGCATTGATCCGGTCACCAGCTGAATGGCGGGGATGCCTGCCGATGCAGCGCCCATCAATTGCGCCGGGACGGTCTTGTCACAGCCGCCAATCAGGATCACGGCATCCATCGGCTGCGCACGTATCATTTCTTCGGTATCCATCGACATCAGGTTGCGCAGATACATCGAGGTCGGTGAAGCAAAGCTTTCATGGATAGAGATAGTCGGGAAGTCCATCGGCAATCCGCCTGCCAGCATCACGCCCCGTTTTACTGCCTCGATCAATTGCGGCATGTTTCCATGACAGGGATTGAATGCGCTGCCCGTGTTGGCAATGCCGATTACGGGACGATCGAGCGCGACGTCACTGTAGCCGGCACCCTTGATGAAGGCTTTGCGCAGAAACAGGGAAAAGCCGCTGTCGCCGTAACTGGTCAGTCCTTTGCGCAGCCCGCTTGGGTCGGGTTTTTTCTTGTCGTGGTCGCTAGTTGTGCTCATCTCTGCCTCGGAAGGATTATTGATAATATTTTCAATAATAGTAGTCGTCCCGACTATGGCATGCAAGGGGGAAATCAGGCACTCCGGATGGGGCAGGCATAAGCGCTAACCTTACTCGCCAGTATCGTAGGGTGTGGGCACAGCCTCTTCTGCCCACGCGCGCGGAGCGATGGTGCTGGTTAAATCGGGCGTTGGCG
>AEPR01000030.1 GCA_000195205.2 Oxalobacteraceae bacterium IMCC9480
ATGGCGTATGCCCATCCGATTTTGTATCGCCGGCTTGAAGAAGCGCGCAAGAACAATCCGCAGATGAAGGTCATCGTCGCCGATCCGCGCCGCACCGACACCGCGCGCGACGCCGACCTGTTCCTGCAGATTTTGCCGGGCACCGATGTCGCGCTGTTCAACGGCATGCTGCATTTGTGCTTGTGGGAAGAGCTGACCGATACCGCCTTCATCGACGCCCATACCGATGGCTTTGCCGAACTCAAGCGCACGGTGCGCGATTACACGCCGAAGTTTGTGGCCGATATTTGCGGCATCAGCGAGGCCGATCTGGTCACGGCGGCGCGCTGGTTTGGCGAATCGAAAGCTGCGTTGTCGCTGTATTGCCAGGGCCTCAATCAATCGGCATCGGGCACGGCAAAAAACGCTGCGCTGATCAATCTGCACCTGGCCACGCATCAGATCGGCAAGCCCGGTGCAGGACCGTTTTCACTGACCGGTCAGCCCAATGCAATGGGTGGGCGCGAAGTTGGCGGCATGGCTAATTTGCTGTCGGCGCATCGTGACTTGGGCAATCCTGTGCATCGCGCCGAAGTCGCCAACTTGTGGGGTATCGATGACGTGCCGGCCACGCCGGGCAAGACCGCCATCGACCTGTTCGAGGCAGTGCGCACAGGCCAGATCAAGCTGTTGTGGATTGCCTGTAGCAACCCGGCGCAATCGATGCCTGACCAGAAGCTGGTGCGCGAAGCGCTGGTCAATGCCGAGCTGGTGATCCTGCAGGAAGCCTACGCAACCACCGCCACCGCACCGTATGCCGACGTACTGTTGCCGGCGACCTCGTGGGGCGAAAAGGAAGGCACGGTGACCAATTCCGAACGGCGGATTTCGCGCCTCAACGCAGCCATTGCCGGCCCCGGTGAAGCCCGCCATGACTGGCAGATCGTGGTTGATTTTGCGCAGCGGCTGGAAAAATTACTGGGTCGCGAACGCTCGCTGTTTGCCTACGACAGCGCCGAATCGATCTGGAACGAACACCGCGAATCGACCCGCGGTCGCGACCTCGACATCACTGGTTTGTCGTACGCAATCCTGGCTGAACAAGGTCCGCAGCAGTGGCCGTATCCGACCGGTGCATCGACGGGCAAACAGCGCCTGTACGAAGACGGGATTTTTCCGACCGCGACCGGCCGCGCGCATTTTGTCGATACGCCTTACAAGCCGGTGGCCGAGGCGATCGATGCGCGTTTTCCGTTCCGCCTGAACACGGGTCGCCTGCGCGATCAGTGGCACGGCATGAGCCGCACCGGCACCGTCGCGCAACTGTTCGCGCATGCGGCCGAACCGGCCATCGTGATGGCGCAGGCCGACATGGACAGGCGCATGATCGCCGGCGGTGACATGGTGCACGTGACCAGCCGGCGCGGCTCGCAAATTTTTCCGGTGCAGGCCGGCGATGACATGCGTGCCGGTCAGGCCTTCATCGGCATGCACTGGGGCGAAGAATATGTCTCCGGTCGCGGTCATGCCGGCGACGGCTCGCACGGCGTCAATGCACTGACTTCGCCCGCGCTGGACCCGAGCTCGAAGCAGCCCGAACTCAAGCATGCGGCGATCAAGATTTTGAAGGCCGAACTGCCGTGGCGTTTCGTGGTCTTCGGCTGGATCGCACCGGAGCAGGTGCTGCGCTTGCAGTCGGCGCTGAAGCCTTACCTGCGCCAGTTTGCCTATGCGTCCTGCACGCTGTTTGGCCGCGAGCGCACCGGCGTATTTTTCCGTGCCGCCGACGACTATCCGGCCACGCCCGAACTGATGGCCGAGATCGAAGCGCTATTCGGCATCGCCGGCGGGATGGTCTTGCGCTATGACGACAAGCGGCGTGGCAATGCGCGTCACATCGTCGTTAGCGACGGCACTTTGCAAGCCCTGTCGCTGGCCGGCGATGTCGCGGCCGAACGCTGGTTGCGCGAGTATCTCGAAACCGAGCAGCCGGTCGCGGCACTCGGACGCCTGTTGCTGCAGCCGTCGTCGGTCGCACCGCAGGGATTCAAGTCGCGTGGACGCATCGTCTGCAATTGCTTCAATGTCGCCGAGACCGAAATCAACGAGGTGCTGGGTGAGCTCGACGGCCCGCCCGAGGCGCGGCTGGCGGCGTTGCAGGGACGCCTGAAATGCGGTACCAACTGCGGCTCCTGTCTGCCGGAACTGAAAAAAATCATCGCCATCCTGCCGGTCGGGGCCATCGCTTCGGTGTAATCTTCGGCGATGGAAAACAGTCAATTGCAGAGTCAACCACCGGAGCCGCTGGCCGCGGCCAAATTCATCAAGGTCATCGGCCGCGGCAAGGACGGCGCGCGCAGCATGAATCGCGAGGATGCCTGCCTGCTGTACGGCGCGATGCTCGACGGGCGGGTTTCGGATCTGGAGCTGGGCGCGATCCTGCTGTCGATGCGCATCAAGGGCGAATCGATCGCCGAAATCGCCGGCTTTCTCGATGCCTCCGAAGCGTCGTTCGCGCCGTTGTCGGCACCGGTCGATGCGCAATATGCCCCTATCGTCATCCCCAGCTATAACGGCGCGCGCCACATGGCCAATTTGACGCCGCTGCTGGCGATCTTGCTGGCGCGGGCCGGTGCACCGGTGCTGATGCATGGCGTGCTGACCGATCCGGGACGCGTCACCAGCGCCGAGATTTTTGCGGCCCTCGGCATGCCGCTGGCGACCTCGGTCGAGCAAGCCGAAGCGCAGTTCGCGCAGCAAGAACCGGTCTTCATGGCCATCGACGTGCTGGCCCCTAAAATGGCGCGCTTGCTGGCAATGCGCCGCATTCTTGGCGTACGCAACTCGACCCACACGCTGGTCAAGATCATGCAACCGTTTCGCCAACCGGCACTGCGGCTATCGTCGTACACCCACCCCGAATACCTCGAAATGCTCAGTACCTATTTCACGACCGCCGCACCGGTCGAGCGCGGCGACATTTTCCTGATGCGCGGCACCGAAGGCGAAACCGTCGCCAACGCCCGCCGTCCGCAGCAGATCGATTGGTTGCATCAGGGCCGGCGCAGCACGTTAGTCGAAAAACAGCTCGCCGCAGACGTCACGCCGGAGCTCCCGGCCGAGCGTGATGCAGACACCACCGCCCACTGGATCAAGCGCGTACTCGCCGGCGAAGTTGCCGTACCGGAACCGATTGCGGAACAGCTGGCCCATTGCCTGCAGGTAGCCAGGGCAGTAAGGCAACGCCAAACTTGATCGCCCCATCTAAAAAAGAATTGGGGTCAGAGTCAATTAAAAAATTAGGGTCAGAGCCAATTAATTT
>AEPR01000029.1 GCA_000195205.2 Oxalobacteraceae bacterium IMCC9480
CCACTGCCACTGTTCATCATCGAGTGCGACTTTGATCTTGATCCTGACATTGTTCAGGATCAGACTGCCGCCGACCGGCGGCTTGGTGCCCACCGGCGGTTCCTGGCGTTGTTTGCGGATATTGAATAAGGTGCGCAGGCGGTGGAGAAAAGTCATGGCGTCCGATCGATGTCGCTCCGTGCGAAGGTTGACCGATGATACCGTCTATGGCAACCGACACTCAAGCGCAAAGTTACTAAAAGTCAATAATTCCTGCTTAGGCCGGAACCGGTGACGACACCGGTGCTTCCCGGATCGGCAGGTTGACCAGCGCAGCCGCCAGCGCCAGCACGATATCGGCGTACCACATCCAGTTGTAATTGCCGAAGCGCTCCATGGCCAGGCCGCCCAGCCATGCGCCGAAAAATCCGCCGATCTGGTGTGACAGCAGCGTCAGTCCGAACAGCGTTGCCAGATACCGCATGCCGAACAGTTTGCCAACCAGTCCGGCGGTTGGTGGCACGGTGGCCAGCCAGGTCAGGCCAAGTGCAGCGGCAAAAATATAGAAGGTCCAGGCATTCTTGGGTGCCAGCAAATAGACCGCGATGATCACCGCGCGGCTGGCATACATCGCCACCAGCAGGTACTTCATCCGGAAACGCGAACCCAGTGCGCCCGCCGACAGGCTGCCGACAATATTAAACAGGCCAATCAGCGCCAGCGCCGTTGCCGAGACACCGGCCGCCAGATTGCAGAGTGCGACTTCCCCCGGCAAATGCGTGACCAGAAAAGCGATGTGGAAGCCGCAGGTAAAAAAGCCGGCATGCAGGCACAGATAGCTGCGGTCGCGCATGGCCAGTCGCACTTGCCGGCCTAGTCCGATTTCGGTGATGGGCGCGCTGGCCGTCGCGTTGATCACCTTTTTTTTCCGCAGCGGGATGGCCAGGGGAATCGTCAGCAACGTGGTTGCCGCCATCGTGAACATGGCCATCACCCAGCCGGCCGAACTGATGATCGCCTGCATCAGTGGCGCAAAGATGAACTGTCCTAACGATCCGCCGGCATTGATGAAGCCGGCGGCAAAGGCGCGCCGTTGTGGTGGCAGCGATTGGGCGGTGGCACCGATCAGGATAGAGAAACTGCCGGCACCGGCACCGGCCGCACTGAGTAATCCCATGCTCAGCATCAGGCCCCACTGGCTTGACATGAACGGTGTGATGGCCAGGCCGGTTGCCAGCATCAGCGCACCGGCAATGATCACCCTGGGTGTGCCGTATTTGTCGGCGATGATGCCGAACACCGGTTGCGCCGCGCCCCAGACGAACTGACCGATGGCCAGCGCGAAACTGATCGAGACGATGCCCAGTCCGGTCGACGTATTGATCGGCGACATGAACAGGCCGGTCGTCAGGCGCGCGCCCATCGTAATCATCAGGATGGCGCTGGCGGCCAGCATCAGGATCCAGGCACCGCGGGGCGACATGTCAGGCGTGGTTGGCATGGGATTTTTCTTCGAGTAATGGCGTCAGTAAATGCATGGCACTGGCGGTATCGCCGTGCAATGCCTGGATCAGTTCGGGGCCGAGCGTGCGTTCGAGTTCAAGTTGCGCCGCCTGCCAGGCCAGTTTGGCACCGATGACTTTGGCGTGACCTGCATCGGTCAGGGTCACGATGCGCTGGCGGGCATCGGCACCTGGCGTCAGCGTTACCCAGCCGGCTTCGAGCAGGGGTTTCAGGTTACGGGTCAGTGTCGTGCGGTCGGTCGACAGGTGCAGTGCCAGTGGCGCCATTGGCTGCGGACCGGCTGCGACATGTTTCAGCAGGGAGAATTGCGTGGTCTTCAGGCCGACGCCGGCCATATGCAAATCGTAGAGTCGCGATACGGTGCGGGTCAGTCGACGCAGCGCGAAGCAGGTACAGCCTGGGGCGGAAAGGAGTGTCATCGGGATTGCCGGTTGTGAATTTTTATGCCGTCGAGCGGACGGAATCGAATATAGTGCATATGCACATAAACTGCCAGTGGTATCTGGCAGGGCAACCGACTATCGACGAACTATTTCAAGGAACATCATCATGAGCAATGACAGCCTCTTGCAATCCTGGCTGGAAGACGAGCAGGCCGCGCGGGTGCGTCTGGCCGGACCCGGCGTATCGAGCATGGCGCAATTGCGCGAACGTAGCGGTCTGGAATTTTTGCAGGCGATCGGCGACGGCGTGTTGCCGTCGGTGCCGATCGGGGCATTGATGGGTTTTGTGCCGATTTGCTGGGAGCCGGGCCGGATGGTCTTCCAGGGCACGCCGGGCGCGCAGCATTACAACCCGCTGGGCAGCGTGCACGGCGGCTATGCCGCGACCTTGCTTGACTCGTGCGTCGGCTGTGCGGTGCATTCGATGCTGCCGGCCGGTAAGGGTTACACGACGCTGGAACTGAAGATCAATTACATCCGCGCCATCACCGACAAGATCGGTCCGGTGCGGGCCGAAGGCAAGACCGTCCATGTCGGCGGCCAGACCGCGATTGCCGAGGGGCGCATTACCGATGCGCAGGGCAGGTTGTATGCGTTTGCGACGACGACTTGCCTGGTGTTTGCGATCTGAAGCAGGAGAGGGGAGAGGGACGGACGGACGAAAGAGAGCAGGGGACAAGTTGCCTTCCCCTGCGATCTTGATCCGGCATTGAAAGGCCGGTCAGCACGCCGGACTTTCAAGGCTGGTCTGGCTTTTTAGCCTCGGGCTGACGGCATCCGCACACCGCTAACCCGGTACTTGCTGCGGCGATCTCCCATCAGTGCGCGCAGTTCGGCGATCGACAGGTCAGCGACTTCGTGCATCCGGATCAGCAGCGACGCACCGACCGGCAAGCGACGGTGGCGGATCTTGCTGATGACCGGCGGGGCGACCTCGAGTGCGCGCGACAGCGCAGCGTCATTCTTGATCTCGAGTCTCTGGATCAGCGTGTTGAGCAAATTGTCCGGATTGTAGGATTGATCCTGAAAATTGGCGGCGTTGGAAGCGTGAGCACTCATGGGGTAAATATCCTTCAGTTGTTAAAACAACTACAGTCTGCCCAGTTCGTCAACACCCGAATGTGCGCTACATCACTTAGTAGTGCGGTAGTTTTCATTTAACCGGCAAGCCATTGATATTTGCCAATCTTCCCGTGAGTCAGGCGCTGCCGGCCACGCCTCTTGCGCTGTGTCGGTCAGTTCATGCCCTGCAAAAATTTCACGACTTCCGGATGGTCGTTTTCCTGCGCCATCACGAGCACCGACTTGCCGCGATTGTCGAGCAGGCGCGCATCGGCACCGTGCTCCATCAGCATTTTTACGGTCGCCAGGTGGCCGTAGGCACCGGCCCACATCAATGCAGTCAACTGGTTCGGATAGGTCGCATTCGGCTCGATGCCCTTGGCCAGCAGCATATCGACGATCGCCGTCTGACCGCTGCCGGCGGCATAGACCATCGCGGTCTTGTTGAGCTGGTCCATCGCGTTGACGTCAGCATTTTTGTCGAGCAGCAAACGGGCGGCGTCGGCACGGCCATGAAACGCCGCTGCCATCAATGGCGTGACCTTGGCGGTATTGGCCAGGTTGACGTTGGCTCCGAGTTCGATGGCGCGTTTGACGATATCGATACGGTCGTTCTTGATCGCCATGATCAGGATCGAATCACCGATCCGGTTACGCGTGTCGGGCGATGCGCCCTGGTCGATGAGTTGCTGGAACAGTTTCAGGTTGCCGGTGCGCGCGGCAGTCAGCGTCTGCAGGTTGAGTTCGGCGCGGTTGTCGGCGGCGTGGGCGGTGCAGCTCAGTGCAGCAAAAATGAAGGACAAACAAGCGGTACGGACAGGGGACATGATGGTTTCCAGGTGACGTGCAGTGAATGATTGTGGTTCTGCCGTGCCGATATCCGCCATATCTTGACAAGCGGAATCAGTACGGCCGGAAACCACTCAGGCTATGTGGCATGCGGGGTGCAGCTATTCTGGTTCGAAAAATTTGTCGCTTACTTGATTGCAAATTTATGTCGAAAGGATATTATTCGATAACTTTACGCATGAGTAGGGAACTTTTTTAAATTACACATGTCCGCTGGTTCCCGGGATAACGCCAGTACTCAAAATAAGCAGAATTATCCGGTTGCTACAGGCAACCCTACACGGAGAGAGACAATGGCAATTCACAACTATAAATTGATCGGCCACCTGGCATTGGCAGCGGTCGCGCTGGCAGCCGGCACTGCCGGCAACGCGCAGGAGATCCAGGGCGGTGCCGGCATCAAGGCACCTGAGATGTCGAAAGCACTCGGTCCCGTCACACAGGCCATGCTCGATGGTGCTGCCAAGGATACGGCGAACTGGCTGCAGACCAATGGCGACTACGGCCAGACCCGTTTCTATCCGTCCGCTCAGATCAACACCAAGAACGTTGCCACACTCAAGCCGAAGTTCGTGTTCCAGACCGCCGTTGTCGAGTCGATGGAAACCGCGCCAGTGGTGGTCAATGGCGTTATGTTCCTGACGACGGCCTACAACCATGTCTATGCCATTGATGCCATCACCGGCGTCGAGTACTGGCACTTCAAGCACAAGATGGGTCCGGTCACGACCTTCTGCTGCGGACCGAATAACAAGGGTGTGGCTGTCTCCGGCGGCAAGGTCTTCATGGGTACGCTAGACGCCAAGATGGTTGCGCTCGATGCCAAGACCGGCAAGCTGCTGTGGGAAACCGAGATTGCCGATCCTGAAAAAGGCTATAGCGAAACGATGGCACCGGTTGTCGTTGACGGCAAAGTCCTGATCGGCACCAACGGTGGCGAATACGGTATCCGCGGTTTCGTCAAGGCTTTCGATGCCGAGAGCGGCAAGCTGGTCTGGACCTTCAATACGATTCCTGAAAAAGGCCATGAAGGCGTCTGGGCAACCAAGGATGCCACCGGTCGCGACATGCACCGTGACATCCCTGCCGAAAAAGCAGCGTTCGCCAAGAAATCCGATTTCTACAACACCCTTGGTGGCGGCGTCTGGATGGCACCATCGATTGATCGCGCGACCAAGACGGCATTTTTCGTGGTCGGCAATCCATCACCTGACCTGTACGGTGCCGAGCGTCCGGGCGACAACCTCTACACCGATTCGATGGTCGCCATCGACCTCGATACCGGCAAGTACAAATGGCATTACCAGTACATCGCCCATGATGTCTGGGACCTCGATGCCGTGAGCCCGCCTATCCTGGTGGACGTCAAGGACAAGAACGGCAAGATGATTCCAGGCGTGATCCACGGTGGCAAAACCGGCCATGTGTACGTGCATGACCGCAGCAACGGCGAACTGATCCGTTTCTCGGAAGCCATGGTCCCGCAAGAAAACATGTGGGTCCTGCCAACCGCAACTGGTGCACGCATGCTGCCGGGTGCCAATGGTGGTGTCGAATGGTCGCCAATGGCTTACAGCGCCAGCAACCGCATGTCGTATGCCTTGAACCTGCATCAGCCGATGACGTATCACGTCGAAGAGTCCAAGTATCCGAACGGTAAATTGTGGCTGGGCGGCGCGTTCAAAAATGCCGTCGGTGAAGAGCAATGGGGCAACGTGACCGCCGTCAATATCGACACCGGCAAGATCGCCTGGCAAACCAAGACACCGCAGCCGATGATCGGTGGCGCGCTGGCGACAGCGGGCAACCTGGTCTTCGCCGGTGAAGGCAATGGCTGGTTCAATGCCTACGATGCCAAGACCGGCAAAGTGTTGTGGCGCTTCCAGTGCGGTGCCGGCGTCAATGCACCGCCGGTGTCGTACGCCATCAATGGCAAGCAGTACATTGCCGTTGCTGTCGGTGGCAATTCGCAAATGGATTTCAAACGTGGCAATAGCGTATTCGTGTTCGGTCTGTAATCTGACGTAGCGATCATTGATGCACATGAAAGAGGCCGCACTGCGCGGCCTCTTTTTCTATTTTGGACAGGAATTACCATGACGTTAAAGCAGTTACTGCTAGTACTTTTTACCGCTGCCGTGTTGCCGGTACAGGCCGCCGATATTGCCGCCGGTCAGGAAAAAGCCCAGACCTGCGTGGCATGCCACGGAGCCAACGGCAATTCGACGGTATCGATGTTCCCGGTGCTGGCCGGCCAGTCGGCACGCTATCTGTATTTGCAATTGCGGGATTACAAGGAAGGTGCGCGCAGCAACCCGATGATGTCACCGATGGCAGCGAACCTGTCGAAGGAAGACATGCAGAATCTGTCGGCGTATTTTGCGGCACAAAAGCCGGTGCTCATTGACTTCAAGGCCGACCCGGAGCGGGTCAAGCTGGGCTTCCTCAAGGCAGAAGAAAACCTCTGCTCGATGTGTCATCTGGGCGGCATGAAAGGGCAGAACGAGATTCCGAAACTCAGTGGCCAGCACTACGATTATCTGGTCAAGCAATTGACGGATTTCAAGGCGCATACGCGGACCAACGACGCCGGCAACATGTCTGCGGTATCGAAGTCGCTCAATGAAGAAGACATCATCAACCTGGGCCATTACCTGGCTAACTTGCACTGAGCAAAAAAAACGATGCGTCTGGCGCATCGTTTTTGATCGGGGGATCGCTACGACTTTTACCCGACCGCGAGACCGCGACCCCGGCCCATGCCGGTCGACTGACCGTCGGCACCATACAGGTTGTTGCGCTGCGTCTTGCCTTGCAGGATATTGAGTTCGGTCTGGTTGCGCATCATGTGGCGGCCGATCAGCATGCCATTGATGCGATTCATTTCACGCGCTTCGGCACCGAGTGCGAGCAGGGCGGTCCAGCGGGTGTCTGACGGTTGATGCGCCGCGACCCAATCGCGCATGCCACTCTCGCTGGCGGCAAAGCCGGCGGCGGCGAGCAGCGCATGGCGCGCCTTGGTCAGGGCGGTCAGTCGCGTCACCGCTTCTGCCTTGGCCTGGATCAGCTCCGGTAATCCGGCGATGCTGGCTTCGATCAGCTTTCCCTGCTCCTGTTGCAGCAGCTGGAGCAAGACCTTTGTCACTTGCTGCTCCTCTGCCAGGCTGGCGGAAGGATCCGAAGCGAGCGTAACCATGATTATCCCTTGCGTGATGACAGCAGATCCTTGACGGTATCGATCAGGCCGTTGGCGACCTTCTCAGGATTGACCTGAAAAGTACCGCTGGCGATGGCTGCCTTGATTTCATTGACCTTCTTGACATCGAACGTACTCGTACCGCCCAGTGCCTGCGCTTGTGCTGAAATTTTGACGCTGTCTGACGTGGCAGCGGTGCTCACTGCCTCAGTTTTTTCAGCGCCTTTGCTTGAACTGGCCTTGGCAGGTGTCGACGAGACACCGACAGCGCCAGTTTTCTTGAAAGAGTCATCTATTTTCACGATGTGTCCTTGGTGGGTCGGGGTACATCACCCCGTGTCATGACCTTGTTACGGCAGAAGCAAAAATTACTTGAGTGTTTTATTTGCTGGTGGCCATAAAAAAATGATCAATAGGTCACATCCACGTAACCACCGGCCCTGGCCACTCCGCTGACCACCTGTCCTGCTGCGGTTCTAGCCTGTGCAATCTGGCCTTCTGCGGCATTGTTGAGTGCCCGCCCTTCGGTGGCGACCGAAAAACCCGGCCCGCTCGACACCAGCCGGACCGCCTGCCCCTGCTGCACGACTTGCTGGATACGCAGCGCGTCGGTGCGTAACGGACTACCCATGCCAAGCGACATCGCCATCGTGCGACCAATGGCCTGGGCCGGATCGGTCAGGATACCCGCTGGTAGCACGGTCAGGTCGCCGCGCATGCGGATCACGTCATTGGGGCCGACCAGCTGCCCTTGCGCCAGCGGCGCTGCACTGGCGACATACTCGGCAATGACCTTGACCTGCGCGGTCACGTAGACGGTCCATGGCGACGGTGCCAGGCAGCGCACGCCGACACTGGTCTTGCCCCAGACCCGGCTGCCTGCCGGCAGGAAGGCTTCCGGAACCGGGCAGGCCGGCAGATTCATGCGGGCATCGAGCTGGCCGACCGTGATCGTCACATCGCCGGGTGAACCGGCCGACTGGGCGCGCAGGAAGCGTTCGACCGTCGTGCGGATGGTGGCCGGATCCTGGCGCGGGGCCATGATCTGTGCGGTAGCAGGCAGTGACAGCAGGCAGGCGAGTGCGACGAGCAGGGTTTTCATGGCAATCAGTGTGTTGAGATCAGCCTTGATGGTAACGACCAGCAAGATGTCCCAAGCGCCAAACAGAGCAGATTTCGTTGATCTGATCGCCTGATCAGCACCATGGCGGCGTCCGTATTATCCAGTGTGTGAAAGACCTGTATCGAATCGGCCTGCATAACGGAGAGTGCCATGATCGGAAAACTGGACGACTACCTGCGCTTCAATGAAACCGCCTTGAACCTGCGCGGACAGCGACAGCAATTGATTGCATCAAACATCGCCAACGCGGACACGCCTAACTACAAGGCGCGCGACATCGACTTCAATAGCGCCATGAAATCCGCATTGGCCCGCAGCGGCACGGCCACCGGGGCAACGATGGCGACGGCAGCAGTACAGCCGGCCGAGCTGGCGCGGACCTCGACGACGCATTTGTCTGCGAAATCAGGCCATGGTGGCAATAGCGGCGTGAACGGCGTACCTTTGCTTTACAGAAATATTCAGCAAGGCGCGGTCGATGGCAATACCGTCGACATGGATGCCGAGCGCAACGCCTTCGCCGACAACGCAATCCGTTACGAAGCCGGCATCACGATGATCAGCGGCCAGATCAAGAGCATGCTCAGCGCCATACAAGGGTAATCATCATGTCTTTGTTCAGTATTTTTAACGTGGCCGGATCGGCCATGAGTGCCCAGGCCCAGCGACTCAATGTGGTTGCCTCGAACATCGCCAACGCCGATAGCACCACCAGCACGAACGGCCAGGTCTACAAAGCCAAGCAGGTCGTGTTCAGTGCGGTGCCGGTCGGTGGCGATGCGGCTGCCAGCGGCGTCAAGGTCGACAAGGTACTTGAAGACACGGCGGCGCCGCGACTGGTGTACGACCCGAAACATCCGCAGGCCGACGAAAAGGGCTATGTCTCCATGCCCAACGTCAATGTGGTCGAGGAGATGGTCAACATGATCTCGGCCTCGCGTTCCTACCAGACCAATGTCGAAACAATGAATGCAGCCAAGACGCTGCTGCTGAAAACCCTGACCATCGGTCAGTAAACTTCCCGGGATATCAGATGACTACCATCACCAATAACGTCGCTTCCCCAGCCTTGCTGGCCACCATGAATCCGTCAGCGACGGCCTCTGCCAGCAGCAGCGCCAGCGCGACGCAAGACCGCTTCATGAAATTGCTGGTCACGCAAATGAAGAACCAGGATCCGCTCAATCCGCTCGACAACGCGCAGGTCACCAGCCAGCTGGCGCAACTGTCGACCGTCAGCGGCATCGACAAGATGAACACCACGCTCGAATCGATGATCGCCAGCCAGCAATCCGGCTCGGCCGTCCAGGCTGCCGGCATGATCGGTCATGGCGTGCTGGCACCGGGCAAGCAGATGGCGCTGGCGTCGGGTAATGCCGTCTTTGGTGTTGACCTGGCCGCCTCCGCAGAAAAAGTCAAGGTCACGGTCCGCGATGTCAATGGCGTGGCAGTGCATACGATAGATCTTGGCGCCAAGGATGCCGGCACATTGGCACTGGCCTGGGATGGCGTAAAAGACGATGGCAGCAAGGCGGCCGATGGCACGTACACCTTTGATGTGGCGGCCTCTGCCGGTACCGCCCCGGTCAGCGCCACCGCGCTGGCGTTTGGCCAGGTGTCGAGCGTGTCAACCAGCGCCACCGGCGTGAAGCTCAATGTGACCAACCTCGGCGCGATCGGCATGACCGACGTGCGCCAGATTCTTTAATCAGTCGTTCACACCAATTTCAGGGAGTACAACATGGGTTTCCAGCAAGGTTTGAGCGGTCTGAACGCCGCTTCCAAGAGTCTCGAAGTCACCGGCAATAACGTGGCCAATTCCAGTACCGTCGGTTTCAAGAGTGCGCAAGCCCAGTTCGCCGACGTGTATGCCAGTTCCCTCACCGGCGGTGGCGCATCGCAGGTCGGGATCGGCACCAGCGTGGCGACCGTGGCGCAGCAATTCACCCAGGGCAACGTGACGGCATCGAACAATCCGCTCGACCTGGCCATCAACGGCGGCGGCTTTTTCCGGCTCAGTACCGGTGGCGCGATTACCTACAGCCGCAACGGCCAGTTTCAGCTCGACAAAAATGGCGGCATCGTCAACTCGAATGGCGCGCACCTGACCGGCTTCGGGGTCTCGGCAACTGGTGTGCTGGCGACCGGTACGCCCTCGAATCTGGTGATCAACACGGCTGACCTGGCACCGAAGACGACGTCCGAAGTCAAGCTGCTGGTCAATCTGGATTCGCGTGAGACAACGCCCAAAACGACCACCTTCAGCGCGACTGATCCCACCAGCTATAACCGCTCGACGTCGGTATCGGTGTTCGATTCGCTGGGTAATTCGCACGTGCTGCAATCCTATTTTGTCAGGACATCACCAACGGCTAGTACCTGGGATGTGTACGGCACCGCCGATGGTGCTTCGCTGACACCTGCGCTGATAGGGTCGTTGTCATTCAATACCGATGGCGGCTTGACGACAGCGCAACCATTTAGTGCCACGTTGCCGACCACGGTGACACCGGGTGCCAGTGCGCTCACGCTCAAGTTTGATTTGACCGGGACAACCCAGTTCGGCTCGACCTTCGGTCTCAATACCCAGAGCCAGGACGGCTACACCTCGGGCAAGCTGTCGGGCTTTGCCACCGGTGCCGACGGCGTCATCACCGGTCGCTACACGAACGGCAAATCGGCCACGCTGGGACAAGTCGTGCTGTCGAACTTCACCAACCCGAACGGCTTGCAAAACCTTGGCAACAACGTCTGGAGCGAGACCGCAGCGTCGGGCGGACCGCTGGTCGGTACGCCAAACTCCGGCAACCTTGGCGTGCTGCAATCGTCGGCGGTCGAGGACTCGAACGTCGACCTGACCGCCGAGCTGGTCAACATGATTACCGCCCAGCGCTTTTATCAGGCCAACGCACAAACCATCAAGACCCAGGATCAAGTCCTGCAGACGCTGGTCAACTTGCGCTAATCGATAACGACTACAGGGAGCCGCCATGGACCGGATGATTTACACCGCGATGACCGGTGCCAAGCATGTGATGGAGCAGCAAAGCACCACCGCCAACAACCTGGCCAACGCCACCACCACCGGATTCCGGGCCCAGCTCGATACCTTCCGCGCGGTGCCGGTGCAGGGGCCGGGACTGGCGACACGGGCCTTCGTGGTCGATTCGACAGTCGGTGCCGATTTTTCGCAGGGCGCGTTGCAGCAGACCGGCCGCGCGCTCGATGTCGCCATCCAGGGCAAGGGCTGGCTGGCGGTCGACATGCCGGATGGCACCGAAGCCTATACCCGTCATGGCAGCCTCAAGGTCAATGAAAACGGTCTCCTGCAAACCCAGGGCGGCCTCAATATCGTCGGCGACAGCGGACCGATCACGATTCCGCCGGACGTCAATGTGACAATCGGCAAGGATGGCACGGTGTCGTCGGTCGAATCCGGCTCCAAGCCGGGGCAGGCGGTCATCATCGGTCGTATCAAGCTGGTCAATCCGCCCGAAGAGACGATGACCCGCGGCGATGACACGCTGTTCCGGGTCAAGACCCCCGGTGGTGTCGAAGCCGATCCTAATGTGACCCTGGCCGAGGGCGCGCTGGAGAGCAGCAATGTCAATGTGGTCGACGCGATGGTCAACATGATCAGCCTGTCGCGCCAGTTCGAGATGCACATGAGCTTGCTCAAGAACGCCGAAACCAATTCGACCAAGGCAGCCCAGATTCTGGCGCTGTAACCGCCGCCGCGCCGTAAAGTTGCAAAGCGGCAAAGCGCGATCAGGCCCCGAAAACCGTCCCATCTCCGCGCATCGATTTCTCTCTTCCCCGCGCACAATGTTCACACTGACCGCACGCCGATACCGGCGGCGGTTCCCGTGATGACTGCCTTCGTGGAGCAAGAAAATGATACGTTCACTGTGGATTTCCAAGACCGGCCTGGAGGCGCAACAGACGCAGATGGACGTCATTTCGAACAACCTGGCCAACGTCAGCACGAGTGGCTTCAAGCGTTCGCGCGCGGTGTTCGAAGACTTGCTGTACCAGACCCTGCGCCAGCCCGGCGCGCAATCGTCGCAGCAGACCCAGCTGCCGTCCGGCCTGCAGCTCGGTACCGGTGTGCGACCAGTGGCGACTGAACGGATTTTCACGCAGGGCAACCTGCAGCAAACCAGCAATGATAAAGACGTCGCGATCCAGGGTCAGGGATTTTTCCAGGTGCTGCTGCCCGATGGCACCACCGCCTATACCCGTGACGGCTCGTTCCAGATTGACAGCCAGGGCCAGATGGTGACCTCGAGCGGTTTTGTGATCCAGCCGGCGATTACGATCCCGGCGGCCGCGCAGTCGCTGACGGTCGGACGCGACGGCACCATTTCGATCACGCTGCAAGGCACCGCCGCCGCGACCCAGATCGGGGCCTTGCAACTGGCCACCTTCATCAATCCGGCCGGACTTGAAAGCAAGGGCGAAAACCTGTACGTCGAGACCGGCGCGTCCGGCACCGCCAACACCAACACGCCGGGGACCAACGGTGCCGGCATCCTGTCGCAAGGCTATGTCGAGACTTCCAACGTCAGCGTGGTCGAAGAACTGGTCAACATGATCCAGACCCAGCGCGCCTATGAAATCAACAGCAAGGCGATTTCGACGTCCGACCAGATGCTGGCCAAGCTGTCGCAGCTCTGATAGCGCCGGATTTCAGGAGACCATGATGACTGTGATGATGCGTTTGTGTTCCGTGCTGCTGCTGGTCAGCGTGTTCAGCGGTTGCGCTGTGACACCGACCACCATCGTGTCCCGCCCGGCGATACCGGCCGCGCCGCGACCACTGCCGCTGGCCGCAAGTAACGGTGCGATTTTCCAGACCGCGGCTTACCGGCCCTTGTTCGAAGACCGTCGTGCACGGCTGATCGGCGACACGCTGACCATCACCATCAACGAAAAAACCACTGCCGGCAAAGCCGGAGCGGCGTCCTCGAGCAAGAGTGGCAGCGCCAATCTGGCCGTGCCCAAGCTATTCGGCGCACCGACCACGACCACCGCCGACCTGGCCTTCAATGCCACTGGCGGCAACAAATACGATGACAAGGGCGCGGCCACCTCGAACAACAACTTCAACGGCACCATCGGCGTGACCGTCGTCGATGTGCTGGCCAACGGTTATCTGGTGGTCAGCGGCGAGAAACAGATCGGCCTTGATCGCGGCACCGAATTCATCCGCTTCTCCGGCGTCGTCAATCCCGACTTTATCGTCGGCGGCAATAACGTCGCCTCGACCCAGGTGGCCGATGCCCGCGTCGAATACCGTACCAATACCCACATCGATCCGGCCGAGATGATGGGCTTGCTGACACGCTTCTTCCTGAGCGTCATACCGCTTTAAAAGGAACACCATGAATACCCAGATACTGGCCCGGATTTTTCTTGCGCTGACGTGCGCTGCCAGCCTGTGCAGTGCACCGGCAGCCCATGCTGAGCGCTTGAAGGATCTCGCCAGCATTCAGGGCGTGCGCCAAAATCAGTTGCTCGGTTATGGCCTGGTGGTTGGCCTTGATGGCAGTGGTGACCAGACCACGCAAACACCGTTCACGGTGCAAAGCGTGATCAGCATGTTGCAGGGAATGGGCGTCAATTTGCCGGCGGCGACCACGCTGCAGCTGAAGAATGTCGCGGCGGTGATGGTGACCACCTCATTGCCGGCCTTCGCGCGGCCCGGCCAGACGCTCGACATCACGGTGTCGTCGATGGGCAATGCAAAAAGCCTGCGCGGCGGCACCTTGCTGATGACGCCGCTCAAAGGTGCCGACGGCCAGATCTATGCGATGGCGCAAGGCAGCCTGATTGTCGGTGGCGTCGGTGCTGCCGCACCGGGCGCGAAAGCGCAGATCAATCACCTCAGCGTCGGGCGGGTGTCGGCCGGCGCGACGGTGGAGCGCGCGGTAGCCAACAGCTTGCAAGAGGGGTCGGCGATTTTCCTCGAATTGAAAGAGTCCGATTTTTCGACAGCCAGCCTGGTGGTCGATGCCGTCATAAACGCTTTGGCCCGAGCACGGCAGCGGCGCAGGACGGCCGCGTCATCAAGGTCAATGCACCGATGGGCACGGATGAGCGGGTGGCTTTTTTGGGGGCGCTCGAAAGCCTGGCGCTGACACCGGCGCAGGGCAGCGCCAAAATTATCCTCAACGGCCGGACCGGATCGATCGTGATGAACCAGGCGGTAACCCTGGAAGCCTGTGCGGTAGCCCATGGCAACCTGTCGGTAGTAATCAATACGGATGCTTCGGTCAGCCAGCCCAATGCGCTGGCCGCCGGGCAGACCGTGGTGACGGCAAGCTCGCAGATCGACATCACCAAAGAGCCGGGCAAGGTGCTGTTGCTCAAGGCCGGCGCCTCGCTGGCCGACGTGGTCAAGGCACTCAATGCGATCGGTGCCACGCCACAAGACTTGCTGGCGATCCTGCAAGCCATGAAAGCCTCGGGCGCGCTGCGTGCCGAACTTGAAATCATTTGACCGGAGCGACGATGGCCATCAATCAAATCGGCTTGTCTGCAGACCAGCTTGCCTTCGATGCAAAAGAAATCGGCAAACTGCAGCAGGGCGCCAAGCAGAATTCGCCGGAAGCGATCAAGGCCTCGGCCAAGCAGTTCGAGGCACTGTTCATGAACATGATCATGAAGAGCATGCGCGACGCGACGCCGCAGGATGGCATGTTCGATAACTCCGAGACCAAGACCTATACCGCGATGATGGACCAGAAGGTTAGCGAAAATCTGGCCAAGCGCGGCGTCGGCCTGGCCGACGTGCTGTTCCGGCAATTGTCGGTGGTGACCTCGACGCCGGCCAGTGGCGCACTCAACGAATCGACACTCGATCCGTCAATGATGAAACCCGCCACACCGCTGAAAAATTCATTCGAGGCAGGGTTGCCGGCCTTGACGGTACCGGTGCGCAAAAGCTATCCGGCCCAGCCGGCGCATGTGAAAGCGTTCCAGGACAAGCTGGGTGCCGAGGCCGAAGAAGCCAGTCGCGCCAACGGTATCCCGGCCAAGTTCATGCTCGGCCAGGCCGCACTCGAAACCGGCTGGGGCAAAAAAGAAATCATCGCCGCCGACGGCAAGACCAGTCACAACCTGTTTGGCATCAAGGCCGGCGCGGGCTGGACCGGCAAGGTGGTCGAGGCCAGGACCACCGAGTACGTCAATGGCGTGGCACAAAGCCGGATCGAAAAATTCCGGGCTTACGATTCTTATGCCGACGCCTTCAAGGATTACGGACGCCTGATCACCAACAATCCGCGCTACAAGAACGTGATGGCCAATGTCACCGATGCGACCGGTTTCGCACAAGGCCTGCAACGTGCCGGCTATGCCACCGATCCGCTGTACGCAACCAAACTGGCCAGCATCATCAAGAATTCATTGCTGGCGTAACGGGACCGCGCTCAAGTTTCCGGCGGCACTGCCGTCAACGGGTATGTCACCGGAAAGAAGATAACTATCATGGGCAACATACTTAGCGTCGGACAAAGCGGTTTGCTGGCAGCTCAGCTCGGGGTCACCACCACCGGGCACAACATCGCCAATGCGGCCACGCCTGGCTACAGCCGGCAAGTCGTGATCCAGACCTCGGCCGGTGGTCAGAGTTCGGGAGATGGCTTTGTCGGCCAGGGCACCACGGTGGCATCGATCCAGCGGATTTACGATGCCTACACCGCGACCCGCGTCAATGCCGCGCAGACCAGCAAGGCCAGTCTGGATGCGTATTCCACCCAGGTCTCACAGATCAATAACCTGCTTGCCGATTCATCGACCGGCCTGTCGCCCACACTGAGTAATTTTTTCAATAACGTGCAGGGACTGGCGGCAGCACCGAACGGCTCGGCCCAGCGCCAGACCCTGCTGTCTGCCGGCGAGTCACTGGCAGCGCGTTTTCAGAGTCTTGACAGCCAGTTGTCCCAGATCGGCGAAGGCGTCAATGCGCAGATCGTCAGCAATGTCGGATCAATCAATGCCTACGGACAGCAGATCGCAAAGCTCAATGATGCGATCGAAAAAGCCTCGTCCGGTGCCGGTGGCGCGCCGCCGAATGACTTGCTCGACCAGCGCGACCAGATCGTTTCCGAGCTGAGCAAGCTGGTCAAGGTCACTGTCGATAACCAGGCCGGCAGCGGCTACAACGTCAGCATCGGCAATGGCCAGCCTATCGTGGTCGGCACCACCACCTTTGCCCTGAGTATTGCGACTTCGCAGACTGATGCCAGCAAACTGGTGGTCGCATACCAGAGCGGCAGCACCTTGCTGAGCTTGCCGGATTCGTCGATCAGTGGCGGCACGCTCGGTGGCTTGCTGGACTTCCGGACCAATTCGCTCGATCCTGCCCGCAATGAACTGGGCCGCGTGGCGGTCGGGCTGGCGACTAGCTTCAATGAACAATCCAAACTCGGGGTCGATCAAAACGGCATCGCAGGCAAGGATTTTTTCAAGGTGGCCGGACCGCTGGTGTCGCCAAGCAAACTCAATTCAGCCTCCAATCCAGCCATCAGCGCGACGATTGCGTCGTCGACCGATGCCGCGTCGCTGACGGCCAGCGATTACAGCGTTGCCTACGACGGTATCAACTACACGATCACCCGCTTAAGCGATAAGTTTTCGGCCTACACAGGTGCGTTCCCTCCGACGGTCGGGCCGGTCGACGGCATCACGTTCTCGGTCGGAACCGGAACGATGGCGGCCAATAGCAGTTTCCTGGTCCGCCCGACCATCAGCGCCGCCGGCAGCATCGCCGTCAAGCTGACCGATACCACCGAAATCGCCGCCGCTGCACCCGTGGTGCTGGCCGCAACAGGGACCAATGGCGGCAATGGCAAGATCAGCGCTGGCAGTGTCGATGCCTCTTTTCTGACAACGCCACCGGCTCTGCCGCTCAAACTCAAGTTCAGTAATGGCACGTTCGACACCGTGCCTGCCTCGCTGACGACCCCGATCTCGTACACGTCGGGCGCGAATGTGACTCTCAACGGGATCAGCTTTAACATCACCGGCGCACCGCTCGAAGGCGACACCTTCACGATCGCTGCCAACACGTCGGGCGTGGCCACCGGCGATAACCGCAACGTGGTGGCGCTGGGCGCGCTGCAGACCAAGAACCTGCTGGTCGGCGTCGGCGCGGCCAACACGCCGAGTACGACACTGGCCGGCGCGTTCGGCCTGATGGTCAACAACGTCGGCAACAAGACCCGCGAAGTGATGGCCAATGCGGCGTCGGAAGGCAAGCTGGTTGATAGCGTACTGGCGATCCAGCAATCGCAATCCGGGGTCAATCTCGATGAAGAAGCCAGCAATTTGCTGCGCTACCAGCAGGCCTATCAAGCCGCCGGAAAAATCATGCAAACCGCCAGCACGCTGTTTGATGTCTTGCTCAGCCTTGGCCGATAGGAGTCCGGATCATGCGTATCAGTACCGCCGCTTTTTATGAAAACGCCAGCACCAGGATTAGCGACCTGCAATCGGCCACGGCGCAAAAGCAGACGCAGATTGCGTCCGGCAAGCGCATTCTGACCCCGGCCGATGATCCGGTGGCGGCTGCTGCCGCACTGACGGTCTCGCAGGCGATCGACGTCAACACCCAGTTCGCTGCCAACCGCGGGACCGCGAAAGATGCCTTGTCGCTGCAGGAAAGCGTCCTGAGCAATTACACGACGCTGCTGCAGAACGTCAAGACGCTGACCATCGCCGCCGGCAACGGTGCGCTCGATGACAGCCAGCGCCAGTACATGGCCAGCGAACTGGCCGGTCGCTATCAGGAACTGATGGGTATCGCCAATAGCCGCGACAGTACCGGCAACTATATTTTTGGCGGCTTCAAGAACACGCTGGCACCGTTCACCGATGTGGCGGGAACCACGGCCACCTATAACGGTGACCAGGGGCAGCGGCTGTTACAGGTCAGTACCTCGCGCCAGTTGTCGATTAACGATGCAGGTAGTGCGATCTTCCAGAACATCAAGAGCGGCGACGACAGTGTCTCGGTGACGCCCGATGCCGGCAATAGTGCCACCGCTACCGGTGCGATCAGCGCGGCCACCGTGACGGATGCGACGCAGCTGAAGCATCACAATTACAGCATCGACTTCACGACCAGCGCTGCACTCCCGCCGGTGACCAGTTACAAGGTATTCGATCTGACCACGGATCCAAAAAAGACCGGCACGCCGGTGGCAGCGGCCAATTACACGACCGATCCGCAAACCATCGCCTTCGATGGCTTGCAATTCTCGGCCAGTGGCACGCCCGCCAGCGGCGACAAGTACAACATCAATCCGAATGCGCAGAGCATCTTCAAGACCATCGGCGACCTGATCACGGCGCTCAATACGCCAGCTACCGGCGTGACCGGCAAAGCCAATCTGACAGCCAGCTTGAGCGCGGCCAACACCAATATCACGGCAGCACTGGATACGACATTGAACGTGCGCGCGGCAGGTGGTGCGCGCTTGCAGGAACTCGATACGCTCGATAACGAAGGCGACAACCGCAGCCTGCAATATGCATCGACCTTGTCGAACCTGCAGGATCTCGACTACGCCAAGGCAGTCAGCGAACTGACCCAGAACCAGCTGACCTTGCAGGCGGCCCAGCAATCGTTCGTGAAGATTGCCAACCTGTCGCTGTTCAATTACATCAACTAAGCCGGTCGTGCGCTTCAGTGATTGAGGCGCACGATCGCGCATTGCTGCGCCAGCACCACCAGCTTCACGCCGGGCATGTCGGGACTATTGCCAAGCTGGACCAGCTGGCATTGCAGCAGTCCGGCCAGTTGGCCGTCGAACTGCACCAGTCGTAAAAAACGACCCGCCGAAATCGAGCCATCCGAGATCGCATACAGCGGCACGCTCTGTCCCTGGAAATCCCTGGTGCGTCCCTGCAATCCATTGAGGTCGCGCCCGCGACCCAGCTCGGCTGCGCTGCCGCCATCCAGATTGACGATGACGTTGCGTTTCTCTTCGATGACGTTCATGTGCGCCGCCACCAGTGGCGTCGTGGCGGTGGCGGACAATACGGTGGCGCCGAGCAGAAGGGCGCAGAGGCGGGAGATTATTTTCATGACGGATTCCTTGCAGATTAACCGCCGGTGAGCTGGCGGATCATGTTGATGGTTTCTTCGAACAGCTTGGCCATCGGCGTGGCCAGATAGGGCAGAACCAGGCCAAGCATCGCAAAGCCGATTGTCAGGGTGATCGGGAAACCGATCCCGAACAGGTTCAGTGATGGTGCTGCACGGGTCAGGATGCCGAGGGCGACATTGGTGATCAGCAGCGCCGCGACGATCGGCAGCGCCAGCTGCAGTCCGGCACTGAACAGCCGGCTGGCCCAGCGCACTACCTGTTCGGCGATATTCCCAGCGAGGGGACCGACCGTGATCGGCATCGTGGTAAAGCTGTCGACCAGCGTCGAGAGCAAGGCCAGGTGGACATTTGCCGCCAGATACACCATCAGTACGATCAGGCTGAGGAACTGGCTGACCGCATTCGAGCGACCGCGCGACTGCGGATCAAAGAAGGTCGCAAAGCCCAGGCCCATGGTCATGCTGGCGACCTCGCCAGCCATTTCGACCGCCGAAAAAATGATCCGCATCGAGAACCCCATCGCAATCCCGATCAGCAGCTGCTGCACCAGGATCAGCAATCCCTGCATCGACATCGGTTCCAGTCCGGACGGTACCTGCACCAGCGGGGCGACAATCATCGCGATCAGGATGCCCAGCCCGACCTTGATGCGTCGCGGCACGCTGGCATTGCCGAACACCGGCGCTACCGCAATCAAGCCGAGGATGCGCGTCAGCGGCCACAGGAATCCGGTGATCAGGGCATTGAGTTCGGCGGAGCTAAAGTTGAGCATGCGGGCGCGGGACCGGCGCTAGCCGATCATCGACGGAATGCCGCTGAACATTTCGCGCATGTAGTCGAGCATGATCGACAGCATCCATGGACCGGCGATGACCAGCGTGACAAAAATGCCGACCAGTTTCGGGATGAAGGACAGGGTCTGTTCGTTGATCTGGGTGGCGGCCTGGAAAATGCTGACGATCAGGCCGATCAGTAGCGCCACCATCAGCAGCGGCGCGGCGACCATCAGCGTGACTTCCATCGCATGCCGGCCCATCACCATGACGCTTTCGGGTGTCATCAGGGGCTCCTAATAAAAACTCTGCGCCAGCGAACCGATCAACAGCTGCCAGCCATCGACCAGCACGAACAGCATCAGCTTGAACGGCAGCGACACGATAGACGGCGACACCATCATCATGCCCATCGACATCAGCACGCTGGCGACCACCATGTCGATGATCAGGAACGGAATGAAGATCGCAAAGCTGATCTGGAAGGCGGTCTTCAGTTCGCTGGTGATGAAGGCCGGCACCAGGATCCGCAGCGGCACATCATCGGGGCCTTGCAGGGCCGGGCTGTTGGACATCTTGACGTACAGGGCGAGGTCGGCCTGGCGCGTCTGTTTCATCATGAAGGCTTTCAGCGGTGCCGCGCCGCGCTCCATGGCCTGGGTCATGTTGATTTTGTTTTCCTGCAGCGGCAGATAGGCGTCGGCATAAATTTTGTCGAACACCGGGCCCATCACGAACAGCGTCAGGAACAGGGCCAGCCCGACCATGACCTGATTGGGCGGTGCCGATTGCGTGCCGAGTGCCTGCCGCAGCAGTGACAGCACGATGATGATGCGCGTGAAACTGGTCATCATCAGCAGTGCCGCCGGCAGGAAGGACAGTGCCGTCAGCAGCAGCAGCGTTTGCAGGCTCAGCGTGTAATTCTGTCCGCCGCCGGCGGTCGGGGTACTGGTGAGTGCCGGCAGGCCGGCTTGCTGGGCATAGGCGGCCAGCGGCAGGACGACCAGGGCAACTGCGCTCCAGCGCAGGCAGGTCGACAACTTAATGTGCATTGTCCATTCCGGGGGTGTTCGGCTTGTTGTTGATGTGGTCGGCCTTGCGTTTGTCGATGGTCTGCTTGAGCCAGTCCGAGAAATTTTTGGCCAGCGGTGCGACTGCAGAGAGTTCGACGCCTTCCTGTTTCGGCATCGTCGACAGGGCATTGATCGACGTTGGCGTGACGCCGACGACGATCCACTGGTCAGCCACTTCGACCACCAGAATGCGTTCGCGATTGCCGACGCTGACGCCACCGACGATCTTCAATGCGCCTGCAGCGGCATGCTTACCTGCGCCCATTTTTTTCATTGACCAGGCGACGGCGATCAGCAAACCCAGTACCAGGATCAGACCGACCATCACCTGCAGCATGCTGCCTGGCGAGGTCGATGTGGATGCCGGTGCTGCCGTCGTCACCGCTTGCGCGAAAATCTGCGGCGCCGCCAGCAGCGCCGGGAACAGTATCCCGGCCCGCTTCATCGGTTGAGCTTCTTGATACGTTCGGCCGGCGAAATGATGTCGGTCAGGCGGATACCGAACTTGTCATTGACCACCACGACTTCGCCCTGGGCGATCAGACAGCCGTTGACCAGCACATCCATCGGTTCACCGGCCAAACCATCGAGCTCGACGACGGAACCCTGCGCCAGTTGCAGCAGGTTCTTGATGGCGATCTTGGTCCGTCCCAGTTCGACCGTCAGCTGGACCGGAATATCGAGAATGAAATCGATATCGTTATGGGTCGCGAGTTTGCTGCTGCCGGCGAATTCCTGGAACACGGTGGGTGCCGCCTGCTGCGCGTTGAGCGCGGCTTTTTCGGCTTGCTCCTGCTCCGCAATGGCGGCGCCCCAATCGTCCTCTGCTGCCTGTTGTTCGTCGTTGTCAGCCATTGTCATCTCCATGCAGTGCGTCGGTTGAACTCTGGGCCAGTAACTTCTCGACCCGTAATGCGTATTGCCCGTTGAATTTGCCGTACGTGCATTCCATCACCGGCACGCCATCGACTTTTGCCAGGACCACGTCCGGCACGGCCAGCGGAATGATGTCGCCGACCTTCATGTTGAGGATAGCCCCGAAGTTGCTTCGGGCGACACCAAAATCAGCGATGATTTCGACCTCGGCGGTCTGGATCTGTTGTGTCATCAGCCGGATCCAGCGCTTGTCGACTTCCAGCGTCTCGCCTTGCAGGCTACTGGTGAGTATGTCGCGGATCGGCTCGATCGTGGAGTACGGAATACAGAAGTGCATTTCGCCGCTGACCGGCCCGAGCTCGATCGTGAAGGTGGTGCAGATCACGACTTCGTTGGGGGTGGCGATGTTGGCGAACTGGGTGTTCATTTCGGAACGGATGTACTCGAACTCGACCGGATAGACCGGCTCCCACGACTTCGCGTAATTTTCGAAGACGATGGCCAGGATGCGCTGGATGATGCGCTGCTCGGTCTGGGTAAAGTCGCGTCCTTCGACACGCGTATGGAAACGGCCGTCGCCGCCGAACAGGTTATCGACGATCAGGAACACCAGGTTCGGATCGAACACCATCAGCACCGTGCCGCGCAGCGGCTTCATGTGCACGAGGTTCAGATTGGTCGGCACCACCAGGTTGCGGATGAATTCGCTGTATTTCGAGACGCGCACCGGACCGATCGAGACTTCGGCGCTGCGTCGCAAGAAGTTGAACAAGCCGATCCGCAGCAAGCGGGCAAAGCGTTCATTGATGATTTCCAGCGTCGGCATGCGGCCGCGCACGATGCGTTCCTGCGTGGCCAGATTGTAGGGCCGCACACCGGACTGGTCTTCCGGCGCATGCGCGTCTTCCTGGTCGCCATTGACGCCCTTGAGCAGCGCATCGACTTCTTCTTGCGAAAGGAAATTGTCAGCCATGGCCGCTTACTGGATCACGAAAGAAGTGAAAAACACGTCGTTGACTTTTTGCGGTTTGCCGCGCTCCGAGAACGGCTTCTTGATTGCCGTAATGATGTCATCGGCCAATTGCTTCTTGCCGTCGGGCGTGTTGATCTCTGAGGCCTTTTTGCTCGACAGGACCATCAGGACCCGACTGCGGATTTGCGGCAGGTAGACCTTGATTTCTTCGGACTGCTTGTCATCAGCGACCTGGACCGTCATGGCAATCTGCAGGTACTGATCTCCGGCTTCCTGTTGCAGGTTGACCGTGAACGGATCGAGCACCAGGAACACCGGCGCTTTGGCGGCTTCATGCGATTCTTCGGCATGCTCGCCGGCCGGCTTGGCTTTCTTCCCCATCAGGAAATAGCCTGCTCCGCCGCCAGCCAGTGCCAGGACCACGACGGCAATGATGATGAGCTTGAGTTTTGATTTCTTTTTGCCACCGGCGGCATCATCTGCTGCTGGTGCGGTTGCCGGAGCGGCTGGTTTGGGTGCGGTCGCCATCTCGTTTCCTTGTGAACTGGTCTGAACTTTCAGTAACCATTATTAAAAAAAAAGACCTTGCCGGATGCCTCGAAAAGAGCACTGAACACAGCGCAGATCGGCGCATGCCGGGGTGTTTTTTTTGCCTCGCCAT
Organism: Oxalobacteraceae bacterium IMCC9480; assembly: GCA_000195205.2. GTDB lineage: Bacteria > Pseudomonadota > Gammaproteobacteria > Burkholderiales > Burkholderiaceae_D > Actimicrobium. The sequence continues at coordinate 23,650 of AEPR01000029.1, forward strand.
GGTACGCGAGAAATGGTTACGTGACGACCTCGCAAGGGAAGCATTTGCGCGACGCGCCGGGCTTCAAGCGAAGGTGTCGACCATGCCATTACCGCTGGAGGTGATCCGGCGCGCGCTCACGGGTGTGCTGCCGGATGCGCCCGCTGGCGTGTTGCGGCGCGCGCCGTTATCGCCCTGGCCAGAACCGCTGTGCGGATTCGGACTGCCGGAACTGACATTGGCCTGACCCAGCGAAATGCCGGCATCACCGAGCATCTCGCGCAATTTCGGCATTGCTGCTTCGAGCGCCTGGCGCACTTCGGGCTGGGCGGCAAAGAAGCTGGCATCGGCCTGGCCATTGCTGACATTGAGCACGACCTGCAGCGGACCGAGGTCGGGCGGATTCAGGGTCAGCGTGGCGGATTGTTCGGCACCGGCCACCATCCACACCATGCGCTGGCCCAGGGCCTGGTCCCAGGCGCTGTTGTTGACTTGCGGCGCCAGGCTGTTACCGGGATGGACGCCGGCGGGGGCGGCCATGGTCAATGCGGTTTGCTGCATCGGTTGCAATGCACTGCCGGCGACCGGTTGCTCGACGAGTCGCGCCAGAGTCACGTCCTTGTCGGGCGTGGCCGTGGCGGCCGATTGCAATGCATTGGCAAATTCGCCGGCGCCCTTGGCGGCGAGTTCTTTGACCACGGCATCGGTCGGTCCGCGCTCAGGACCGGCGCGCAGGTCCGGACGTGTTCCGCCGGCTGGTGCCGTCGGATCGGGTTCGGCTTTGGCTGTCGTGGCCGCTGTTGCAGCGGGCGTTTGTGCGGCAGTGACACCGGCATTGGCGACCAGCGCCATGATTGCTGCCGACGCACTGAGCGCCGCATCGGTGCTGGTGACGGGCAGAGCGGTTACGCTGGTGTCCGGTTTGTCCTTGGATTCGTCAGCCTTTTTTTCGGCGACCGGAGCGGGTTCGGATGCGGGCTTGTCTGCGGTTGCGGTAGCCGGCACCGGTGCGCTGTCATCGGTTTTTTTTGCTGCTTCAGGGGCTTTGGCAGCGACCGGTTTAGGCGCATCGACTGGTTTGCCTGCCGGTTTCGGAGCGGCGCGGTCATTCATCTGGCGCGTCAGCATGTGCGTGAACTGTTGGTCCGGTGCCTTGCTTTCCGGTGCACGCGGCTTGGCCGCAGCGGTGCTGCCGGACGGAGCCAGGGTATTGACGATCGAGTTGTTTTGCATGATGGCTACCCGGAGTATTTATCGTTTGTAGAGGAGGGCGCGCGCGGCATGTTCATCCATCGCCTTCTGGTCGCGCTTGGCTTCTTTTTGTTGTGCCACCTTGAGCGCGCGGCTGGCCAGCGTGCCATACGACATGCGCTTGCGTTCGCTCGACTGCCATGCTGTCCGGGCTTCTTCGATGCGGCGTTTGGCATCGAGCAGCACCAGTTGCTGGCTGGCGATGGCGCCGTCGAGCTTGTCGATGAAGAGTTGGAAATTGCGATAGCCGGACGGACTCAGCCCGACCGACAGACTGTGCTGGAAACGGTCGGCGTAATCATCGCGGTATTGCACCAGCAGGGCCATCTTCTGTTCGACTTCTTCGCAGGCGCGGATGGTCAGGCCAAGACGCTTGGCCGCCTCGTCAGTGTCCTTGACGGCGAGTTCGATGAGGGTGTCGATTGCAGAGGGAGTAGCCATGATGAATTATCTGCCCGGTATGAAATCGTTCATCCACCGAACAGGCTGGAAAGTTGGTCCATGCTTTCGCTTATGGTGGCCTGCTCGTGGATGCCTTGCTGCAAAAAATCTTCGATGCGGGTGTTGAGCAGAATGGCTTCGTCGAGCACCGGATCGGAACCGGCGCTGTAGGCACCGACGCTAATGAGATCGCGGTTGCGCTGGTAGCGCGAGTACAGCTGCTTGAGCCGGCGCGTCAGTTTCTGGTGTTCCGGCGTGGTGATGCTGTGCATCGCGCGGCTGATCGATTGTTCGATGTCGATGGCCGGGTAGTGACCGGCTTCGGCCAGTTGGCGGTTGAGCACGATATGCCCGTCGAGAATCGCGCGGGCGGCGTCGGCGATCGGATCCTGCTGGTCATCGCCTTCGGTCAGCACGGTATAGAACGCGGTGATCGAGCCGCCACCTTCGCGGCCATTGCCGGCCCGCTCGACGAGTGCCGGCAATTTGGCGAAGACCGATGGCGGATAGCCTTTGGTGGCTGGTGGTTCGCCGATGGCCAGGGCGATTTCGCGCTGGGCCATCGCATACCGCGTCAGCGAATCCATGATCATCAGTACGTGCTTGCCCTGGTCACGAAAATGCTCGGCGATCGCCGTCGTGTAGGCCGCGCCTTGCAGCCGCATCAGCGGTGGCGTGTCGGCAGGAGCAGCCACCACGACCGAGCGTGCCAGACCTTCCGGCCCGAGGATCTGCTCGATGAATTCCTTGACCTCGCGGCCACGTTCGCCAATCAGTCCGACGACGATCACATCGGCCGTGGTGTAGCGCGCCATCATGCCGAGCAACACGCTTTTGCCGACGCCGGAACCGGCGAACAGGCCCATGCGCTGGCCGCGTCCGACGGTCAGCATGCTATTGATCGCGCGCACGCCGACATCCAGCACATCGATGATCGGTGCGCGCGTCAGCGGATTGGCGGCGCGGACATTGAGCGGCGCAGCGGAGCTGGCGTTGAGCGGGCCTAGCGTATCAAGTGGCCGGCCGGCCCCGTCGAGGACCCGGCCCAGCAATTCGTCGCCGACCGGCAAATGGCGACCCCGGTCGCTCGGACGGCGGCGCGGGTGATTGACCGAACCGGCGCGCGGCAACGAATGCACGGCCTCGACCGGGAACACGCGGGTGCCGGGGATGACGCCTTCGACATCGCTTTGCGGCATCAGGAACAGACGGTCATTGTCGAACCCAACCACTTCGGCTTCGATGCGGGAGCCATTGGGGAGCGGCACGGTACAGGCGCTGCCGACCGCGAGTCGCAAGCCGATGGCTTCCATGACCAGTCCGGCCACGCGAGTGACGCGACCCGAGACCTGCATCGGTTCGACGATCTGCAGCAATTCGCTGCAATCGCGCAGATAAGCCTGCCAGCGCTGGTTGCGTGCTTGCGGCATCGCTACTCCTTGAGCCAGCCGGGTGTTTGTCCGAGGGCGTCGGTCAGGCGCTGCCAGCGAGTTTCGATGCTGGCGTCGATCTGATTGCTGGCGGTGTCGATGCGGCAGCCGCCGCGTTGCATCTGGCTGTCATCCGCGATGCGCCAGCCGGCCTTGTCGAGCTCGTCATGCATTTCTTCGCGCACCAGTCGGGCATCGTCCGGATGCAGATACAGCAGCGCCGGTTGCTGCACGTTCGGCAAGTAGCGGATCGCTTCGGCGACGATCGGCAAGACCAGCTCAGGCTTGATCTCCAGCGCCGTTTTCAGCATGGCCTGGGCCAGGTCGAGCGCCAGGCGCATCACATCGACCGAAATCAGCTCGTCGGCAATCGCGGCTTCGCTGCCGAGCGCGACGGCGATCTGGCGCAGGTGGTCGATTTCGGCATGGGCTTCTTCGCGACCGAGACGCAAACCTTCGGTGCGGCCATCGGTAAGACCGGTTGCATAACCCTTGATTTGTGCGGCTTCACGGATGGCGGCTTGTTCTTCAATCGTGACGCGCGGTATCGGTGGCGCTGCGGGTGCCTGCGGCTGTGCGCTCGGCCGGTTGTCGCCGAACGAATCCATTTCCCAGCGCTGGTAAGCCGATTGCCGTTCCTTCGGGATGATGGCGTCAGACATACGCGTCGTCGCCTTTCGCGCCTAGCTGGATCTGGCCTTCGTCGGATAGGCGACGTACGACCTGCAGGATTTCTTTTTGCTGGGCTTCGACTTCGGACAGGCGCACCGGGCCTTTCGATTCGAGGTCTTCGCGCATCATTTCGGCGGCGCGGCTGGACATGTTCTTGAAGATCTTTTCGCGCAGGTCGACGTTGGCACCTTTCAGGGCGACGATCAGCGATTCGGACTGGACTTCGCGAAGGATGACCTGGATGCCACGGTCGTCGATGTCCATGATGTTGTCGAAGACGAACATCTCGTCCATGATTTTTTGCGCCATGTCGCTGTCGTAGTTTTTCAGGTTGGCGATGACCGATTGTTCGTTTTCGCCGGACAGGAAGTTGAGGATTTCAGCCGCAGCGCGGATGCCGCCCATCGGTTTTTTCTTCAGGCTTTCGTTGCCAGTCAGTAGCTTGGTTAGCACTTCATTCAATTCGCGCAGGGCAGCCGGCTGGACGCCATCGAGCGTGGCGATGCGCAGTACGACGTCATTGCGCAGGCGCTCGGTGAAGTGATCCAGTACTTCGCAGGCGTGATAGCGCTCCAGATGGACCAGGATGGTGGCGATGATTTGCGGATGTTCGTTGCGGATCAGTTCGGCGACCGATTGCGAATCCATCCATTTCAGACTTTCGATGCCGCTGGCGTCGCGTGCACCGAGGATGCGGTTGAGTAGCGACGAAGCCTTGTCGTCGCCGAGTGCCTTGGTCAGGACGGTGCGGATGTATTCATCGGAATCGAGACCCAGGGCAGAACTTGATTCGGTCTCTTGCCGGAAGCTTTTCAGGACCGTATCGAGTTCTTCATGGCTGATGGCTTTCATGGTCGACATGGCCGCGCCCAGCTTCTGCACTTCGCGCGGACTGAGAAATTTCATTACTTCGGCAGCTTCGTCTTCACCGAGGGCGAGCATCAGCACCGCCCCTTTATGAACCCCATCGTCACTCATTTCCGCTCACCCAGTTCTTGACTATGTTGGCGACGACCTTGGGGTCGTCCTTGGCCAGTTGTTTTGCCAGATCCAGGTTTTGCTGGTACGCCATGCTGGCACTTTCAGCCGGGACCTCGGTCGTGCGTTCGGCTGCATGCATGGCCCGCATCTCCGGCGTTTCAGCTTCATCATCCTCATCGTCAACCACGGCACGGATTTTTGGCTGTGGTGTATTGAATTTTTTCAGCATCGGCCGCAGCACGCCGAAGAACAGGTAGAGCAAGGCGATACCGCCCAGTAAATATTTACCCAGCTCCTTGGCCAGCTGAATCATTTCCGGCCGTTTCCAGATCGGCACCTCAGGAAATACTTCCTTGGGCACGCCGGCGAATGCACTGTTGACGACGTTGAGCGTATCGCCGCGGTCCTTGTTGAATCCCATTGCTTCCTTGACTAGGTCGGTAATCTGCACCCGTTCGGCCTCCGTCAGCGGAGTCGCCGTAACCTTACCAGCCTTGTCGGTGACTTGCTTGTAATTCACGACCACCGCCACCGATATCCGTTTCACGCCGCCCATCGGTTGCTGGACGTAGCGCACCGTTTTGTCGACTTCGTAATTGACGGTCATGTCTTTTTGTGACGGTACGGCAGCAGTCGCGGTCGCTCCCGTACTCACACCTTGACCGGCTGCCGGTGCGGGCGCAGGAGCTGGTGGATTGATCGGTGCAGTCGCGTTGGCGGCGGGCTGGTTCGATAACGCACCCGGCACGCCACCGGCACCCGGATTGCTGCCCTGGGATTCGCTGCTTTGCTGGCTGCGCATGGTGGACTGGTTCGGCGGACTGTTTGGCTTGTAGGTTTCGGCCGCTTGCTCGCTGGTCGAGAAATCGATGTCGGCAGTGGCCTCGGCGCGCACATTGTTCGGGCCGACGATGGGCGTAATGATCGATTCGATCCGTCGGACGATGTTTTGCTGGACTTCCTGAATGTATTTCAGCTGGGTCGGATCCAGGCCGGTTGCCTTGGCGGCCTTGCTGGTATCCGAGAGCAGGTTGCCATTCTGGTCGATGACGCTGATGTTGCCCGGGGGGAGGTCCGGCACGCTGCTGGCGACCAGATGTACGATGGCGCTGACCTGCTGTTCGCTGAGCGAGCGACCGGGGTTGAGGTTGAGTACCACCGAAGCGGTCGGCTTTTGCTGGTCGCGTACGAAGACCGACGCTTTCGGCATCGCCAGATGGACCCGTGCCGATTCAACGGCACCGATCGACTGGACCGAACGCGCCAGTTCGCCCTCCAGTGCGCGCTGGAAATTGACCTGCTCCAGGAACTGGGACACGCCGAGTTTCTGGTTTTCCATCAACTCGAAACCGACATTACCGCCTTTGGGCAAGCCCATGGCAGCAATGCGCAGCCGCGCGTCGTGGACCTGATCGGCAGGAACCAGAATCGCACCGCCGCCTTCGGCAAATTTGTAAGGCACATTCATTTGCTGCAACTGCGTGACGATGGCACCGCCATCGCGATCCGTAAAATTCGAAAACAGGACGCGGTAGTCGGGTTGCTGGCTCCACATCCAGACCCCGGCCATCACCGCAATCACGATGGCCGCACCGAGCATCAGCAACAAGTTGCGGCCGCCCTGGGACTCCGCAAAACTGATCAGCGGATTTGGTACGGCGCTACCGTCGGCGGCTACAGCCATGATGAAACTCCCCGGGTGGTGCGATTGGTGTCAACGTGCTTCATGATTTCCTGGTTGCAATTATTACTTGTGACCCGATTGTCGTCCAGTTGACCTGATTCAATCAGGGGAACAGAACAGGATTTGCCTGGGTTCTCGTCCTGCTGCATGCGGACACGGATGCTACTGTGAGGTGGTGAAAAAACCGCACTATTGACCGGGTTTGCCCGGCATAGGCGGTTCGACGATGACAGGAAGGGAATACGCATGAAAACGTCAATGATAGATTCCGGCCGGATCGAAGCGATGATCAGCCAGCTCAAGGCGGCGGCAACGCGTCCGCAGGGAGGTGTGCCGGTCGTCGCCGCTGACCCCACAGCCGTGGCAAAAACAGGATTCGCCGATGCGCTGAAGGCCTCGCTGGACGGGGTCAATGCCTCGCAGAAAACGGCAGAAGGACTCGGCTCGCGCTTTGCCCTTGGCGATGACAAGGTCAGCTTGTCCGATGTGATGATTTCATCGCAAAAGGCAAATATCGGTTTCCAGGCGACGGTTCAGGTACGCAACAAGCTCGTCTCTGCTTATCAGGACATCATGAACATGCAAATTTGATCAGGGTTATTACGGTTAATTAACTGGTTTGCGCGGGTCTTCCGCGCATTTTTTTTGTCTTTTTTTGTGCTTGCTCTTTGGTGATGGTGTCGTAGTTTTCAAACAGGCCAGGTTGTTTCCAGTCCCACATCTTTCTTCCTCATAGATCGGATTCTTATTTTCCAGCGGCTTTATTGTGTCTTTTTAACGACGATTTATCGATGTTTCAATGACACAAATAAGATAAATAATTGACGTTGCTAAATTGATCAGACAACAATGCGATCAAGTCCTGGGTAGCGATTTATGTTTTTGAACAGTAGCTGTGCTTGTTTCGCTTACCTGAAGTCGGACTTTTCATTTCATTTTTCAGGCCATGAGCGGCTGAATCAAGAGAGTCCTTAGTGTCAGGTCAGCGGCAAAGGGGTGATGTTGGTTCGCTGTTTTACTTCTTTCTGTTTATTTCTTTAAGGAAATCTCAATGAAAAAATCATCATTGCTATTGATGCTGTTGGGAACTGCCGCTGGTTCTGCTGTGGCACAAACAAATGTCACCATTTATGGCATCGCTGATGTTGGCATGGTCGCTGAGCGTGGTGGCTCTGCTGGCTCTGTCACCAAATTAACCAGTGGTGTCGCCTCGGGATCCCGACTCGGCTTTCGCGGTACCGAGGACCTGGGCGGTGGTCTCGCTGCTAATTTCGTGCTTGAAACTGGCATCGCGATGGACACCGGCGGATTCAACCAATCCAATACCGCTTTCGGCCGTCAAGCTTTTGTTGGCTTGTCCGGCGGGTTTGGTGGCGTCACATTTGGCCGCCAGTACACTCCGCAATATGCGACGCTGGTGATGGCAGATCCGTTTGCCACCGGACTGGCAGGCGATGCCGCCAACCTGATGCCAAACACCGGCGATGCCGCCAGCCGGATGAATAATGCAGTCAAGTACGTCTCACCTAATTTGCAGGGATTTACCGGTGAACTGGCTTACGGATTTGGTGAAGTAGCCGGTGACACGTCAGCATCGCGCCAATATGGCGCTGCGATTGGTTATGCCAACGGACCGATAGCAGTCCGTCTTGGATATCACAATCGCAATAACGATACGGCGACGGTCAAAAATACCTCCAGCGCAAAAGATACCTTGCTGGCGCTGACCTATGATCTGAATGTCGTCAAGTTGAACTTGGGTTACGGGATCGACAAGGGCACCAACAGTTCGCCATTGCGCAATACTGCCAATCCTTATGGCAGCCTGGTGGCACCGACGGGATCCACCAACAGTCGCGACCTGTTGCTAGGGGTGACCGTCCCGTTCGGCGCCCACACTGTTCTGGGATCCTATATCCGCAAGGATGACAGGACTGGTGCCAACCAGGATGCCAATCAGTGGGCCGTGGGATACCGCTATGCATTCTCCAAACGCACTGACTTGTACGCTGCCTATGCCCGCATTAAAAATGACAATGGTGCCGGATACACAGTCGGCAGTGCCATCGAGGCCGGTTCGGGTGACAAGGCATTCAACCTGGGTATCCGTCATACCTTCTGATCTTGCGTAACAAGTAATGAAGACGACTTCAGCAGCCGTTCAGCCTGGTGCTGAACGGCTGCTGTTTTGTGGCGATGTTCCCCCTGTGGCATGTCGCCGGTCGTCACCCGAAGTAACCATGCAAGAACCAGCCGCTATCGGACCTGTCATCCCCGGTGGTGCGCTGTCTGAATATCCACAACAAAGCATGATGTTCATTCTCGGCAATGAAGTAATCACGCAGTGCCAGGGCATCGTCCCACCAGCCTGATTCGATCCGCTCCGGACCGGCCAGCAGAGTCAGCGGACTTTGATAAAACGGTTTGTGCTGGCGCGTAATTAGTGCCAGTGGCCGGGCCAGCAGCCAGGTTGGCCGCGGCGATGAAGCTTGCAAAGCGTTGCTGACAATCCGTGAAGGCGATTGTCGTTCCGGCAGCAAGGCATAACTTTTTTCGGGCCGGTGATCCGCGACCAGTGCGAGCCGGCGTACCGCATCGCTGCCAAGACGGCTTTGCAGGCGCTCGACCAGCAAGACTATGCTGTCGTTTTGCGATGCTGCGGTCGGAAATAATTCGGTGTTGGGCGAGGCTAGCGCAACGATTTCGTCGGCCGCCAGCGACAGTTCGATCACCGGCGCAATCAACGCGACTTGCCCGAGCCGTTCGCGCAGCAATAGCGTCAGGTGCGCCGGATCGCGGCTGGCGCTGGCGAGCTGGATATGGACTGGCGTACTGCGATGATCGCGCTGGCGGGTCGGTTCATGGTGCAGCCACAGCGTGATACTGCTGATAGCCGACTGGTGGGCATTGAGCCAGCCGGTCAGTTGCAGCAGCAAACGGCGCGCGGCAAACAGCAGGGCATCGGTATGGCTGACTTGCGCTGGCAATTCCAGACGGACATCAAAACTTGCCGGTGCCGTGAACCAGGCGTGGACTTCGGCTTCGTCACCGTAGGCACGGTCTATTTCGCGCAGCAACTCATTGCCGAAGCGCCGTGCAATACCGGTACGCGGCATCCGGCGCAACTGGCCGAGCGTGTGGCAGCCGATGCCAAGCAGCGTATCGAGATACGGGCGCGCCGAAGCGATTGCCGCCAATGGCACCGGTGCCAGCATCTCGTCCAGAGTTTTGTCCTGCCAGACGCCGGCGCTGTGCGCCAGCAGTTGCGCCGCGCTAGCCGTCGGCGCGCATGCCATACGGGCGTGCAAGCCAAGGTCGTCGATACCGCCGGTGAGTTGCGCCGACAGGTTGTCGAAGCCACCAAACAATCGCAGGCTGGCAGTGATGTCAAGTAATAAGCCGGCGTCTCGTACCACCACCTGCGGCGTGAAATGCAAGGCCCATAGCGCCGCTTCGTGCAGTGCTTCCAGTTCTAGTGCTGGTGCGCGCGGAAGCGACAGTAAGCCGGCGCGCAAGCTCCAGGCGTTCGCCTCCGACATGCCCGCTGCGATCCCGCACTCCGCCGCTGGCTGGTTTGCCCCGATGACCCGTTTGCGTTCGACCACCACGACCGGCGTGGTCGCGGCCTCAGGCCGGCAGCGCAGTACGGTATCGAGTGGCAGTTGCGGAAAGTGCAGGGCGATCCACAGCATGGCGTGAGTTGACCGGTAAGGTGAAAGGAAGAATATCGGCGACGTGGCGCTCGGCAAAGGGTTGATCCAGCACCGCCGGCACTGCCAGCGGCAGGATCACTGGTTGGCTGTGTACCGGACCGCGGCGTTTGATGACCTCGACCGACAACTGGCCCGATGCTGCCGCACGGCACACCATGCGCAGAGGTGCCGGCGAGGATTCATGCTGCGCCGCCGCCGGCCTGAAGACGAAAGTCAACCCTTCGCCGCCGCCGGCAGCCAGTTGCAGCCGGCGCAAATGATCTGCGCGGCATTGCGGCAACCAGCACAGCAGCGCGCCGAAACTGGCACTTTTGAGTGCCTGTTCAATGGCCCAGATGCGGTCGGCCGGCTTTTCGGCCTCGACCAGCAGGATGTGCGTCAGGTCGATACCCAGTTCGGCCAGTGCCGCCGCGAACGGAATATGCGGCGGCGCCATCAGGATCACGGTTTTCTTGGCCTGGGTGAGTGACGCAATCAGCGGCGCCAGCAAACGCAATTCGCCGATGCCCGGCTGTGCCAGCAGCAATTCGATCAAGACGGACGCCGGCCAACCACCATTGGGCAATTCCCGATCCAGCGCGCTGAACCCCGACGGCGTCGTCACCGCCCGCTGCGACCCCATCTGGTTGCCGCGCCAGACAGTGTCCGGCATGGTCGCCAGCAAGGCATTAGCGACGGCAGGGGTGGCAAAGCGGGTGGTGGATGCGAGCATGGGAATCTCCGTTATGATGAGCAGGGCAATTTTCCAAGTGTTTCGTAAAACACTGTATGGATGCACAGTATATGTGATTCTGGGTACCTGCCGTCAAGGCGTTTTTTCTTTAATAAATATTTCTTGAAGTGCTTAGTTCGAACCGCTACCCTAACCATGAGTAACGATAAGGAGAAGAGCTTGGAACACTTAACCCGGATTACCCAGCAAGCTGATGTGATGGCCGGCAAGGCCTGTATTCGCGGTATGCGCGTCACTGTTGCGACGGTGGTAGGTCAGATTGGTGCAGGACACAGCGTTGATCAAATTCTGGCTGACTTCCCCTACCTTGAACGGGAAGATGTCATGCAGGCACTGCGTTATGCCGCATGGCGAACAGAAGAACGGGAAGTCCTGCTTTCTGCCGCATGAAGTTATTTGTCGGCATGGGTCCGGATGCCATTAGCAAGCAAGTCATTGCTGCCTTGCTGCAGATGACTACCGAGTTGTAAGAGGGAGCATTGCTCTCAATTGATCCGTCCCGGACGCGTTTGCGGGTACTGCCATTGCAGTCCCGGAGCATGAAGTAAAATCTCCGCTTCAACCCGCTGCCAGTCCAACACTATTCTGAGAAATTTCTTACCATGGCCTATAACCCGGCCCACCCCCGCCTTGCCTTTGTAGACCTCGAAACCACCGGCGCCACCGCCGTCATTGACCGCATCACAGAAGTCGGCATCGTTGAAGTCGATGAAGATGGCGTGCGGCACTGGAGCAGTCTGGTCAATCCGCACCGGCATATTCCCGAATTCATCGAAGGTCTGACCGGGATTTCGAATGCGATGGTGGCGGACGCCCCCGGCTTCGACGAGCTGGCAGCCGAGATCCACCAGCGTCTCGAAGGACGCATCTTCCTGGCCCACAATGCGCGTTTCGACCATGGCTTCCTGAAGAATGAATTCAAGCGCGTCGGCATCGACTTCCGGCCGACCGTGCTGTGTACCGTCAAACTCTCGCGCAAGCTGTATCCCGAATTCGCCAAGCACAATCTCGATACGCTGGCCGAGCGCCATCAGTTGCAGGTGACCGAACGCCATCGCGCGCTCGGCGACGCCCAGCTGATCTGGCAATTCTGGGAAACCATCCATACCACCTTCCCGCATGCACAGATCAACGCCGCCATCAAGGAATTGACCGCACGGCCGAATTTGCCCTCGCAGCTCGATGCCGCGATTGTCGATGACTTGCCATCGACGCATGGCGTGTACCTGTTTTTTGGCGAGGGCGCGCTGCCCTTGTATATCGGCAAGGCCAACAACTTGCGCCGCCGCGTGCTGTCGCATTTCAGTGGTGACCATCTTTCCGCCAAGGAGCTGGAACTGTCGCAGCAAATCCGCCGCATCGAATGGATCGACACCGCCGGTGAACTGGGCGCGCTGCTCAAGGAAGCGATGCTGGTCAAGCAAATGTCGCCATCGCATAACCGGCAATTGCGCCGTTCGAGCGCCGCCTGCCTCTGGCGTCTCGATGCGCAATCGCAGATTACGCTGGTCAAGACCGACGACTTGCTCGCCGCCGACGAGGCCGAGCTGTTCGGTCCGTTCGCTACCCACCGCAAGGCCACCACCGCGCTCACGGCCATCGCCACCGCGCGTCAGCTGTGCCTGGTCTTGCTCGGACTGGAAAAAGTCGCTGCCGGCAAGCCGTGTTTTGCCAGCCAGGTCGGCCAGTGCAAGGGCGCGTGCTGCGCGCGCGAAAGTCTTGCGTCGCACACCGCGCGCTTGCGCATGGCACTCGAAACCAGCCGCCTGCATCCATGGCCCTATGCCGGGCCGATCGGCATCCGTGAAGAAGCGGCGCTGCATGTCATCGACAACTGGAGCTATCTGGGCACGGCCGACAGTGAAGCCGAAGCGCGGCAATTGACCGACCACGCGCCGCCGCGCTTTGATCGCGACGTCTACCAGCTTCTGCATAAAAAACTGGCGTCCATGGCGGACCAGATCACCCCACTTTACCGAGGCATATCCTGATGAAAAAAATTGCCTGCAGTCTGTTGTGCTTGCTGGTGTCTGCCGGTGCGCAGGCAGTGGATATTCCGGCGTTCTCGCAAATGCAAGCCGGCGCGCCGGTCACTGGCTGGAGTGTTGTCAAGCCGGCCGCCAAAGTGCCGGATACCGTCTACACGCTGGTGCGCGACGAAGGCCAGACCGTGCTCAAGGCCGAGGCCGACCGCTCGATGTCGATCATGGCGCACACGGTACGGATCGACCTGAAAAAAACCCCGCTGCTGCGCTGGCGCTGGAAGATCGCCGCTCCCGTGAAGGGTGCCGACATGACCAAAAAATCCGGCGATGATTATGCCGGCCGCATCTATGTGCTGTTCGACTATCCGGTCGAGAAACTCAGTTTTGCCACCCGCGCCAAACTGAAGATCGGCGAAGCCCTCTACGGCATGAAAATCCCGACCGCCGCCATCAACTACCTGTGGGATAACCGCCAGCCGGTCGGCACCTGGCAAGACAATACCTACACCGACCGCGCCCGCATGCTGGTCGTCGAAAGCGGCAGCGACAAGGCCGGCCAGTGGGTCACCGAAACACGCGACGTAGCGGCCGATTTCAGGACGGCCTTCGGCGAAGAAGCGCCGGACGTGGTCGTAGTGGCGCTGGCCACGGATACCGACAACACGGGCGAGCAGGCGACGGCCTGGTATGGGGATTTGCAGTTTCTGGCGCGATGAACCGGGTGGTGCTTGGCTGCGGGCAAGAACGAGGTGGAAATTAAACGTTTTATTTGTTTGGCGTGGTAATTTACAAGAAATATATTCCTTGTAAGCGAAATATGAATAACTTCCTCGGTTTTAAATGGCTGTCCTTGACCTACGGGATTGTGCCGGTGCAACCGTTTCGCACGATCAGCGAACTGGGTGCCACGCGCCAGACCTCCAGTGTTGACGGCTTCCTGCATGAGACTTACAGAGCACAATTTAAACCGGCGGCCACGCTGGCGGATCATCTGACTCAGTAAAATCAACGACTTAGCACCTACTTGACGTTCAAACACGATTAAATCAGCGGTTCACTCGCTGAATCCAACTTAACCATCACTGTAAACGCCTCCGTTGGCGATTGAACAAAACCCCATTTTAGATACCAGTTCTTTGCCTCCGTATCGATGGCATGGCACAGCAGGGCGCGACCACCAATGATGGCGGAGGCTTGCAGCGATCTGAGCAGGGCGTCTTTCAACAAACCAAGGCCAATACCTGCGCCCATCCAGTCTTGGTGGACAGCGAGACGACCGAGGACGATCACTGGAATTGGACTTGGCTGATTGCGTTTGATCGCTCCCGGGGCTGCACTTGGCAAGAGCGCACCCGGAGCCAGCGCGTAATAGCCAATGACCTGACCCGTATCGTTGCAAACCACATAGCTTTTTGACGAGCCACTATGCTGGTTCGCTAATGCGCGCTGCTGAAGCCATTCTGCAAGGCTCGCATGCTTGCAAACAAATGCCGAGCAATCATGCTCGGCAGTGAGTAAAGCCGGGGCTGTCAGCGCTATGTGCTTCACGCTTCCCAGGGCGACTTGGTCGCCAGTAGTTTTTGGATTGCGGCGTTCTTCGAAATGGGTTCAGCCGTAACTGCATCGAACGCTTTCATTTGTTCTTCGGAAATTTGAAAAAACACTTGATCAAGAAGAACTTGCCGCGCTGCAACGCAACTTGCGTCAAGCATGAAATCGGTTCGGGTTTTGTTTTGCAAGGCGGCGGCGCGGTCAATGAGGTCACGTACGTCTACAGACGCACGAACATTGATTGTTGCAGCGGTTGAGATGCTCATATGCTTTCCAAAGAAGGTGGCGTTGAAAGATAACTTATACTTCTGTGTGTACTACGTCAACACAAGTTGTTGGAATTCTGGTTCAAATCTTGCTCCCGATCAACGGGCGCTAAGCGCAATGAGCCGCTGCGACCAGTGCTGCCGCCGCCCCGCCGATTTACTTTCCAGCCATCCCTTG
>AEPR01000028.1 GCA_000195205.2 Oxalobacteraceae bacterium IMCC9480
CATCCACTAGCCGGACGTCGGCGTTGGCCGACAGTAACGCAAACGTGTCGACCGGCGTGAGGGCGCCGGCATACGGCAAAGCATGGTCCTGGCCGTATTCGCGGGCGCGGGCCAATAATTGTTCGGTTGATGTCATGCTGAAATCCAATCATGAAAAGTGGCAAAGGAGTAAATACGTTGCCGGTTTAAGTTGGTGCGCTTTTGGGCGATTAAAACGTGACTGCACCAAGATGAAAAAAATGAACAGAATTCGGCACCATTGTGGCATTGTCGCTGGCGGTGCGATTCGGCGAAAAATCAAAGGACAGGCAGGATGCGCACCGATTTTGCCTGACTCGGGAATAATGTCGAAAGCCGTAATTCGCGCCGGTCTTGGCATGGAATCTGCTATGGATTCTGCTATTATTTCACGCTGAGTTTTGGAACGTTCGTAGCTTGCTGTTGACTACTTTCACATGCAATCATTCGGCCCACGACCATTTCGCATATTTTGGATTTTATTGATCTATCAGAGGAGATTCGCATGGCAATGACGGCAGCAGAAGTACTAAAAATGGCGAAAGATAACGAAGTCAAATTCGTTGATTTCCGTTTCGCCGATACCCGCGGTAAAGAACAGCACGTGACGGTTCCGGTTTCCCATTTCGACATGGACAAATTTGAATCCGGTCATGCATTCGATGGCTCCTCCATCGCCGGCTGGAAAGGCATCGAATCCTCTGACATGATCCTGATGCCGGACCCAA
>AEPR01000027.1 GCA_000195205.2 Oxalobacteraceae bacterium IMCC9480
TACGGATGGCTGCAGCTCGGATAGTGGCGGTTTGTGAAAGGCAAGCAGCAAGCAGTGCGGAAAGGACTTTTTTATCAGCCGAAGAGTTAGCGTCGCTTCCAAAAACAGGAATTGTTGATCCCAACTTAATTCGATTTAGCCAAAATAGTGCTAAGGGGATGTTCAGGCCTCCTTACGGCTCTGTCGATGACTTCATCATTGGTCTGCGCAATGGTACTGTTGATGCCACTGCAGTGGAGCCTATCCGCTTGGTTCAAAAAGGTGGGCAGGTATTTACTTTGGATAACAGACGCCTTTTTGCTTTTCAGGAAGCAAATATGCCGATTTCGTACCAGGTATTAGATGTCATTCCGAAAAGCCAGTTATTTAAATTCACAACGCAGAATGAGGGTGTGTCTATTATGATTAGGGAAGGTGTTAAATAATGATCGGTGACAATTTATTCGACTATGTAAAAACTATTCGTTCTCGTAGGGATTTCATTCAATTTTTAAATTACCTTAATGACGACTATCGGGAAAATAATTCTGAGTGGGAAAACAAGGACTTGCAGTCTTTTTTGGCAGGGTTGTCTGGATTCTCTATGGACATGACCGGATACTATTGCGACTTAGAGGAAAAGGTCGATGTCGAATCAATTTCATGGAGAATGGTGGCGGAGATGTTGCTTGCTGCGAAGGTCTATAGTAATTAACGGAATTATGTCAGGCGATTTTTAAAATGAATTGCAACGCCTATTACTGGCAGTGTATTGCGATACCAAATCACTACCAATAACTTCAAGCCAAAGAGCGAGCCTCTTGTCTTACTTTCTTCCTCTTTCAGGCAATCCACTCTTCGTTTACCGGATCAAACAGAACCGCGTCTGATAAATCAAATGCCAGCAGGACAAACCCGAGCGGCATTGCACCGGTGCGTGGATGGGTGCGGCAGGTGGCGCGGGTCCCGTTGAGTCAGACTAAGACGCGACGGGGTCGCCACACAACACTCTCCTGCACTTTTCGCACCAAGTAATCAACGCGGGTGGTAGCTGGAGCTAACGCTACCGTAAGTCATTGTGCTGGCACTGGATGACATGGCAAATGGCATGTCCCGCCCATCCGTCAAGTGCGTTGTCTGTCATGTCATTTTCTTTTTGTTTTGTCTCACGCCATCGCGACCTATCGATGGTCGAGTCCGCGTTGACTGTGCTCGACTACACCGACCAGATCGGTCCGGACGGGATCAATCAGGCCTTGTCGCAAGCGCGGGCCGATGCGGTGCGCAGGTATTTTCTTGTG
>AEPR01000026.1 GCA_000195205.2 Oxalobacteraceae bacterium IMCC9480
CAGCCGGATTGGAGGTATTAGTGCACGACGTGATCGCGGCAATCACGACTGCGCCATCGCGCAGCGCAAAGGCGTCCGGAGCAATCGCTGCCACCGCTGCGCCGGCCGGCGACACGTCTGCCGGATGGCCGCCCTCGCCTTCCAGCCGCTGCAACGACACTTCAAAAGGCTTGCGATTGGTGACCATGCCGATCAGGTTCTCGTGCACATTGGCCTTCATGTCCGACAGCAGCACGCGATCCTGCGGCCGCTTCGGTCCGGCCAGCGATGGCAGGACAGTGGCCATGTCGAGGACCAGCGTGTCGCTATACACCGCCTCGACCCCGGTACGCCACAAACCCTGGGCGCGGGCATAGGCTTCGACCAACGCGACTTGCTCGGGGCTGCGACCGGACAGGCGCAGGTAAGCGAGCGATTCGTCATCAATCGGAAAGATGCCGCAGGTCGCGCCGTATTCCGGCGCCATGTTGGCGATTGTTGCGCGGTCGGCCAGCGGCAATGCCGACAAGCCGTCGCCATAGAACTCGACGAACTTGCCGACCACGCCGAATGACCGCAGCATTTGCGTCACGGTCAGCACCAGATCGGTGGCAGTGACACCCTCCGGCAACTTGCCGGTCAGCTTGAAACCCACCACTTGCGGGATCAGCATCGAACTGGGCTGGCCCAGCATCGCGGCTTCAGCCTCGATACCGCCCACGCCCCAGCCCAATACGCCCAGACCATTGACCATTGTCGTGTGCGAATCGGTGCCGAACACGGTGTCCGGAAACGCATACGCCACGCCATCGATGTCGCGGGTCATCACGACCCTGGCCAGGTTTTCCAGATTGACCTGATGGACGATGCCGGTGTTCGGCGGCACCACCTTGAAATTGTCGAAGGCTTTCTGGCCCCAGCGCAGGAAGCTGTAGCGCTCGCGATTGCGGCTGAATTCGATGCGACCGTTGATGTCGACCGAATCACGCTGACCGAAGGAATCGACCTGTACCGAATGGTCGATGACCAGTTCGGCCGGGATCAGCGGATTGATGTTGTCGACCGAGCCGCCTAGCCGGACCACCGCATCACGCATCGCTGCCAGATCGACCATGCACGGCACGCCGGTGAAATCCTGCAGCACCACGCGGGCCGGCATGAAGGCAATTTCGACGGCTGGTTCGGCTTGTGCATCCCAGTTCGCGACGGCCTCGATCGATGCCCGCGTGACGGCCACGCCATCTTCGCTGCGCAACAGGTTTTCGAGCAGTATCTTCATCGAGAACGGCAGATGCGTCAGGTCAAATTGCCTGCCCAGCAAGGCCAGGCTGAAAATTGTGTACTCGGTGCCGTTGACGGCAAGCGTGTCGCGGATGGCAAATGAATCGGTCATGACAATTCCTTCTCAATATCGGTCCCGAGTGGCGGGATACGTGTGGTGCAGACCGGAATCCGGCTGCGGCCAATGCCGCAATCGAAAAACAAAAATAACAACGGAAAATAATTTATTTTCAAAAAATAATGTCCGGATAATCTGAAGGCATTATCCGCTTTTCAAAAAAAATAAAACAAAACTAATCCTGCATTCGAGCTACCACTCAGGGCAGATTTAATGGTGCAAACCGACGCCCTGAAATCCGGCATCAGTCACTTGATGCTATCGATTCGATTACGTTTCATGGTAAAGCCCATTTTTTTCAAATGCCGCGCCAGCGTCACTTCATGCACCGGCAAATCGATAGCCTGCTCACTTAATCGCTGGCGCAACTGGTCGATACTGCCGCCATAAGCTTGCACGTCGACCCGCACCCGCTCCAGCAGTTCGGGTGCCATCTTGGCTGGCCTGCCGGAATAGATCGCCTGCACCAGACTACCCGGACCGTCGCGCTCCCAGCGCCGTATCCATTCGGCCACCGTACTCATATGCACGCCAAAATCGGCCGCGACGGCCTTGTACGACAATCCTTGCGCAACACGGATGATTGCCTGAGCGCGTTGCCGCACCCGCGCGTCGACATTGAAAACGCCAATATCGCGCAAGATTTTTTGTTGCTCTTCACTTAATAAAAGACGCTTCATGATCAAAGTTCCTCATCATTTCCTCATGACAAGTCTGACAATAGGATATGCCGAACATTCAGTTTTATTAAAATAACATTATGTGGCTTTATTTTGCTCAGCTAAATTGGTATACCCTGAATTAGCAAAGGTCTATTTTTGCGATTTGATAGAAATTTAATAAATAGTGAGAATTCGAGGGTATTTATTGATATTGCCTGTATTAACATGAAGAAACTAATCCGGAAAATGCAGATTATTCATATTTAATTAAGAGTCACTTACTTAATTAGGATGACCAAGAAGTAATTTAAATTTGACAATTTGACTGCCCATTAATGGCCCACATCCTTCTGTTTGAAGATAATCTGTCTATTCCCTATGGCAATAAGGGCTTTATTGACGAGGCTATTATTGACCACGACCTCATTATTGTTGGCGACGCCACTGCCATGTGGACCGCGCTGCAGCACCGGCAGGCCGATATCCTCATTGCCGACCTCGGTACGCCGGATGATTACGGTCAGGGCATCGTCACGCAAATGCAGGAAACCTATCCCGGCACCGGCGTACTGATCCTGACGCATGGCGATCAGCAAGACCTGCGCAGTCAGGGTTTGCTGCTCGGTGCCGACCAGATACTGACCAAGCCGGTGTCTGCCTCGAAGCTGGCCGCCCATGTGATCGCCCTTTGCCGGCGCATCAAACGCCATCGCAGCATCGTCGCCGTGCCACCGCCGCAATGGCGTCTGTGCACGACCGAGCGGCAACTGCAGGTCAACGAATCGCTGCCGGTTGATCTGACCGAAAAAGAATTCAACTTTCTGCAATTACTCACCAGCAGCAGCCATCCGGTGGCGCGCGACACCCTCAACAGAGAGATGCGTATCGATGTCACCGGCGACGAGCGCCGCGACACCAAAAAAATCGACATGATGATTTACCGCCTGCGACGCAAGGTAAAAAAATCCCTGCGCATCGAACTGCCGGTGCGCAATGCCTACGGCACGGGCTACAGCCTGACCGCCACGCTCAAGCAAATCTGACCATGACCACCTCATCAAGACTGACTGCATCCCCCCTGCACTGAATGCCGACAGTGCTGGGCGCGAGCGGCGCCATCGCTGTCGCAATCACTGGCGCCATGACGACGCTAGCCATCGCACTCATGGCACTGCTGGTCATTGCCGGCATCAGCATCAGCCTCGCCGCACTGGCCCGCGAGCGCACCGGCCGGCACGACATCAACGCCTATCTGGACAGCCAGCAACAATTCGGTGCCACCATCGTGCCGGTCTGGAGCGCCCACATCGAATCCTCACGCGCCCAGATGGACAACGCCGTCGACGACCTTTCGCAACGTTTTTCGGGCATCGTCGACAAGCTCGACGAGGCGGTCCATGCCTCCAGCCTGGCGACCGAGTCGATCGGCGACAGCGACAACGGCCTGGTGGCGGTCTTTGCGCGCAGCCAGCAGCAGCTCGGCACCGTCGTCGCCTCGCAAAAAGCGGCGATGCACAGCATGACCGGCATGCTGGCCCAGGTGCAGGCACTGGACCGCTTTGTCGCCGAATTGCAGGAGATGGCCACCGACGTCGCCCGGATCGCGGCGCAGTCCAACCTGCTGGCACTGAACGCTGCCATCGAAGCGGCCAGGGCCGGAGAAACGGGGCGCGGCTTCACGGTCGTGGCACGCGAATTCCGCCTGCTGTCGCGCCAGTCCGGCGAGACCGGCCAGCACATCGCCAGCAAGGTCAACATCATCAGCGCTGCCATTACCGCGGCCGTGCGTTCAGTGGGCGCGTCGGTGCAGCAGGAAGAAATCACGCTGCGCTCGGCCGAAGCCACCATCGACACCGTGCTGACTGACTTTCGCACGATCACCGATGCGCTGGTGCAGTCGAGTGCACTGATGCAGGAAGAAAGCATCGGCATCAAGGCCGAGGTCGGCGCGGCGCTGGTGCAGCTGCAATTCCAGGACCGCGTGAGCCAGATCATGAATCACGTCAAGGGCAACATCGAACAGCTGCCCGTCTATCTGGACACGCACCGCCAGCACATCGCCAGCGCCGGCAGCTTGCAAGCGCTCGATGCGCGCGTCCTGCTCGACGAACTCAAAGAAACCTACGTGATGGCCGACCAGCACGCGATCCACAGCGGCACCGGGGTCGACCACAACAACCGCAGCACCGATACCGACATCACTTTTTTTTAGGAACCACCATGGCCAAGACCATCATGATCGTCGATGACTCCGCATCGATGCGGCAAGTCGTGGGCATCGCCCTCAAAGGTGCCGGCTACGACGTGCTCGAAGGACGCGACGGCAAGGACGCACTGGCCAAACTCACCGGCCAGAAAGTCCACCTGATCATCAGCGACGTCAACATG
>AEPR01000025.1 GCA_000195205.2 Oxalobacteraceae bacterium IMCC9480
CCATCGCCACCGCCACCATCGGCGATGCCCATGCCCACGGCTTGCTCAATGTCAGCCAGATCATCCAGAAATCATCGAACATCGGTACCGTCAAGATCGCGCTGCAAATGACGCCACAGGACATGTGGGAAATGTTCACCACGGTCGGCTTTGGCCAGCAGCCGAAGATCGGCTTTCCCGGCGCGGTTGCCGGTCGCGTGCGTCCGTTCAAGAACTGGCGGCCGATCGAGCAGGCCACCATGAGTTACGGCCACGGCATCACCGTATCGCTGATCCAGCTGGCCAAGGCCTACATGATTTTTGCCCGCGATGGCGACCTGATTCCGTTGTCGTTTACCAAGGTCGCGCAGCCGCCGGCCGGCCAGCAAGTGATCGCCCGGAAAACCGCGCTTGAGATGCGCGCCATGCTGGAAAGCGTGGTCAGCCCCGAGGGCACCGCGCCTCAGGCACAAGTGCCCGGCTACCGTGTCGGCGGCAAGACCGGTACCGCACTGAAAGTCATCGGCGGTCGCTACGTCAACAAATACGTCGCCTCTTTTGTCGGCTTTGCACCCGCCTCGAATCCGCGCATCATCGTCGCCGTGATGGTCGATGAGCCCACTGCCTATGGTCATTACGGCGGTGTCGTTGCCGCGCCGGTATTCGCAGCCATCACGGCCAACGCCTTGCGCGCCATGAATGTCGCGCCGGATTCCACGGTGACCCGCATCGTGATTCCTGACAATCCGCTGCAGGAGAGCCTGTGAACATGAACCCGGAGCACATCGTTGACTGGTTGCGTGCCACGGCACCCGCGGCCGAGCTGTCGTCCGACTCGCGCAGCATCGTCGCCGGTGACGTGTTTTTTGCCTATCCGGGCGATGCCGCCGATGGCCGTCGCTTCATCGACGATGCCATCGAGCGCGGTGCCGTGGCCGTGGTGTGCGAAGCCGATGGACTGGTCTGGCACGGCGCAGCTGATTTTCCGCTGCTTGCCGTGACCGGCCTGAAGGCGCACGCCGGCCGGGTGGCTGCCCTGTGGTACGGCCAGGCTGACGCCGGTCTGTTCACGGTGGCGATTACCGGCACCAATGGCAAGACCTCCTGCAGTCAGTGGCTGGCAGCTGCGCTGTCGCGCCTGACCGGTCCCTGCGCGGTGATCGGCACGCTGGGAACCGGACTGTTCCGGCGCGGCAGTGTCGACCGGCTCGCCGAAACCGGCTACACCACGCCCGATGCGATCCTGCTACAGCGTCGCCTGCGCGACCTGCGCCGCGCCGGCGCAAGCGCGCTGGCCATTGAAGCCTCATCGATCGGGCTCGATCAGGGACGCCTCAATGGCTTGCCGGTGCAGGTGGCGCTGTTCACCAATTTCACCCGCGATCATCTCGATTATCACGGCGACATGGCCACCTACGAAGCCGCCAAGACGGCGCTGTTTGACCAGCCCGGCCTGCAGCATGCAGTGCTCAACCTCGATGATGCGATGGGCCTGCGTCTGCTGGCGCACCTGCAGCGCACTGCACCGCAACTGGCGCTGACCGGCTACACGCTGACCGACCTGCAGCCGGCCGGCATCACCGTCCTGCGTGCCGGCGACATCCGCAGCAGTCACGCAGGCACCAGTTTCCAGTTGATGACGGCCGCAGGGACGATGCTGGTACGCACCCGTCTGGTGGGCAGCTTCAATGTCAGCAATGTGCTCGGCATCATCGGCGTGCTGCTGGCGCAGGACTGCCCGTTACGCGCGATCGTCGATGCCATCGAAACCTTGACCGCCGTGCCCGGTCGCATGCAGCAATTCGGCGGCCAGGATGCGCCGCTGGTCGTCATTGATTACGCCCACACGCCGGATGCCCTCGACAAAACCCTGGCCGCGCTGCAGCAGGTTGCCGCGCAGCGTCATGGCAAGCTCTGGTGCGTCTTTGGTTGCGGCGGCGACCGCGATCCCGGCAAGCGACCACAAATGGGACTGGCCGCATTGGCCGCCGACGAGATCATCATCACCAGCGACAATCCGCGCAGCGAAGTCGCCGCCGCCATCATTGCGCAAACGCTGCAAGGGACCGACGAGCGCGCCGACAGTCATGCCGTGCCGCTGGTGATCGAAGACCGCGCCGCCGCCATCCTGTGGGCCGTGCGCCATGCCGCCAATGCCGATGTGATCCTGCTGGCCGGTAAAGGCCACGAAAATTACCAGGAAATCCGCGGCAAGAAACTGCCCTTCCTCGACGCCGACCATGCCGCACTGGCACTGGCTACCCGCGCGACGCACAAGGGGAACCGACCATGAAATCCACCTTATCCGACCTGCAGCCATGGCTGGCCGGCGCCCGTGCCAACGGCGACGCCAGCTTCGACGGCATCTCGACCGACAGCCGCACGGCACCGGCCGGCAGCCTGTTCGTCGCGTTGCGCGGCGAAAAATTCGATGCGCACAAGTTCATGGACGGGTTGGCGGCGCGCGGTGTCGCGGCGGTGGTGGTCGAACGGGTGCCGAAAGGCATGGAGATTCCTGCGCTGATCGTGCCCGACACCCGCATCGCACTGGGTGCCATCGCCCGCCACTGGCGTCGGCAGTTTTCGTTACCGGTCATCGGCGTCACCGGCAGCAACGGCAAGACCACCGTCAAGGAAATGCTGGCCGCCATCCTCGGCACGGCACTCGGTGCCGATCATTTTCTGGCCACGCGCGGCAACTTCAACAATGACATCGGCGTGCCGCTGACCGTGCTACGCCTGCATGCCGGTTGCCGCGCTGCCGTCATCGAACTCGGCATGAACCATCCCGGCGAGATCGCCCAGCTATCGATGATCGCCCAGCCGACGCTCGGGCTGGTCAACAATGCCCAGCGCGAGCATCAGGAGTTCATGGTCAGCGTCGAAGCGGTGGCCAAAGAAAACGGTGCCGTCATCAGCGCGCTGCCCGCCAACGGCATCGCTGTCTTTCCGGCCGATGATCCCTATGCACCGCTGTGGCGGGGCCTGGCCACCGCCATCGGCCAGCGCAAGGTGATGACTTTCGGCTTCAGCGACGACGCCGATGTCAGCTGTTCCTGGAAGGCCGACGGCTTCGGCAGCGAACTGCAAGTGCGCGCCGGCGAGCGGACCTTCACGGTCAAGGTCGATGCCGCCGGCCAGCACAATGTCCGCAACGCGCTGGCCGCGATCGCCTGCGCGCTCGGCATCGGCATCGGCATCGACGCCATCGTGCGCGGACTGGCTGCATTCGCGCCGGTCAACGGACGCCTGCAGCGCAAGCATGCCGCCAGTGGCGCGCAAGTCATCGACGACACCTACAACGCCAATCCGGATTCGGTGCGCGCCGCCATCGAGGTCCTCGCGCAGGCACCGTCGCCGCGCGTACTGGTACTGGGCGACATGGGCGAGGTCGGTAACGACGGTCGCCAATACCACGAAGAAGTCGGTGCCTATGCGCGTGGTCGCGGCATCCAGCATCTGTTCACGCTGGGTCAGCTGGCACAGCACAGCGGCAGCGCGTTCGGCGCGCACGCCAGGCATTTCAATGACATCGAGGCCTTGCCAGCTGGCGCTCGATGCGATTGCTACACCCGATTCCACCGTGCTCGTGAAAGGCTCGCGCTTCATGCAAATGGAACGCGTGGTCCGCCACCTGACCGGTCAACCTGCACAGGAAACACACTGACATGCTGCTTTGGCTAGCCCAATATTTTCAGGAATATATCGGCCCCCTGCGGGTCTTCAACTTCATCACGTTCCGCGCTGCCTTTGCGACGATGACGGCGCTGGCCATCGGCCTGATCGCCGGTCCGGCCGTGATCCGCATGCTGGCGCGCCTGAAGGTCGGCCAGTCGGTGCGCCACGATGGTCCGCAAACGCATCTGGTCAAGAATGGCACGCCCACCATGGGCGGCGTGCTGATCCTGATTTCGATCGGCATTTCGACCTTGCTGTGGTCGGACTGGAGTAACCGCTTCATCTGGCCGGTGCTGATCGTCACGCTGGGTTTCGGCGCGATCGGCTGGTTCGATGATTACCGCAAGGTGGTCTACAAGGATCCCGAAGGCATGCCGTCGCGCGAGAAATATTTCTGGCAGTCGCTGATCGGCTTGCTCGCTGCGCTGTATCTGGCCTTCTCGGTATCGGCACCGAACGGCACGCAGTTCTGGGATTTGTTCGTCGCGTGGGTCGAGTCCGGTTTCAGCATGGACCTGCCACCCAAGGCCGACCTGATCGTGCCGTTCTTCAAGACCATCAGCTATCCGCTCGGTGTCTGGGGTTTCATTGCGCTGACCTACTTCGTGATTGTCGGTACCAGCAACGCCGTCAACCTGACCGATGGCCTGGATGGCCTGGCCATCATGCCGACCGTCATGGTCGGCACCGCGCTGGGCGTGTTTGCCTACCTGACCGGCAGCGCGTCGTACTCCAAATACCTGTTCATTCCGCACATCCCGGGTGCCGGCGAACTGCTGATTTTTTGTGGCGCGATGGCGGGTGCCGGACTGGCCTTCCTCTGGTACAACGCCCACCCGGCGCAAGTGTTCATGGGTGACGTCGGCGCGCTGGCGCTTGGCGCTGCACTGGGCACCATCGCCGTCATCGTCCGCCAGGAAATCGTGCTCTTCATCATGGGCGGCATCTTCGTCGTCGAGACGGTGTCGGTGATGGTGCAGGTGCTGTATTTCAAGTACACGAAAAAGCGCTTCGGCGTCGGCAGGCGGGTGCTGCTGATGGCACCGCTGCACCACCATTTCGAACAAAAAGGCTGGAAAGAAACGCAGGTCGTCATCCGCTTCTGGATCATCACAATGATGCTGGTGCTGTTCGGCCTGTCGACCCTGAAACTTCGCTGATCATGAAAGGCTCTTGAGCGCATCAATGAATTACGCAGGCAAACAGGTACTGGTACTCGGGCTCGGTGAGTCGGGACTGGCAATGGCATTGTGGCTCGCGCGCTGCGGCGCACGGGTGCGCGTGGCCGATACCCGTGCCGCCCCGGAGCGACTGGCTGCCTTGCGCGCCGCGCTGCCGGAGGCCGACTTCCGTGCCGGCGCATTCACTGCAGCATTGCTCGACCAGATCGACTTCGTTGCAGTTAGTCCCGGCCTGGCACCACAGCGCGAACTGGCTGTCATCGGTGCCGCTGCCGCGCAACAAGCGATCCCGTTGTGGGGCGAGATCGAACTGTTCGCGCAAGCCCTCGCCGCATTGCGCGAGGAGCGCGGCTATGCGCCAAAACTGATCGCCATCACTGGCACCAATGGCAAGACCACTGTCACCAGCCTGACCGGATTGCTGTGCGAACGCGCCGGTCTGAGCGTGCAGGTGGCAGGCAATATCAGCCCGTCGGCGCTTGATGTCTTGCGCCAGTGTCTGGATAGCGACAGCCTGCCGCAAGCCTGGGTGCTCGAACTGTCGAGCTTCCAGCTGCACACCACGCACAGCTTGCAGGCCGATGTCGCCACCGTACTTAACATCACGCAGGACCACCTCGACTGGCATGGCGACATGGCTTGCTACGTGGCCGACAAGGCGCGCATCTTCGGCACCGACACGATCCGCGTGCTCAACCGCGATGACGCGGCCGTGATGCAGCTGGCCTCGACCGGCACCGCGCCGGTGACTTTCGGCAGCGATGAAGCGCTGTCACCGGACTGCTTCGGCCTGCTCAATGAAAACGGCATGCAATGGCTGGCCGTGGCGATAGAAGCCGAGGCTGAAAAGAAACCGACCAAACGCGGTCCGGCCGAAGTCCGCGCCGTCAGCAGCAAGCGCCTGATGCCGGCCGATGCACTGAAGATTCGCGGTCAGCACAATGCCCTCAATGCGCTCGCCGCGCTGGCTCTGTGCCGCGCGATCGGCCTGCCGCTGGCGCCGTTGCTGCACGGCCTGCGCGACTATCACGGCGAGCCGCACCGCGTCGAGCTGGTCACCACGCTGGCTGGCGTGACTTATTTCGATGACAGCAAAGGCACCAATGTCGGCGCCACCGTCGCGGCACTGACCGGCCTGGGCCTGCAGCAGCAGGGCAAGCTGGTGCTGATCGCCGGTGGCGACGGCAAGGGCCAGGATTTCACGCCACTGGCCGCGCCGGTGGCCAGGCATGTGCGCGCCGTACTGCTGATCGGCAAGGATGCCGATGCGATCCGCGCTGCGCTGGCCGGCCACATCGGTCAGGTCGAGCTGCTCGATTGCGCTTCGCTGGAACAGGCCGTTGAACGCGCCGCAGCGCTGGCGCAGGCCGGCGACGCCGTGCTGCTGTCGCCGGCCTGCGCCAGCCTCGACATGTTCCGCAATTACGCCCATCGCGCCGACGTTTTCGTCGACGCGGTGCGCGAACTGGCCCTGTCGCGCGGCGAGGTGATGCTATGAAATTCGGCGCCCGCAGCTTCGATTCGGCCACGGCCGGCAAGACCCTGTCGCAGCGTTCGACGATGTCGACCTACGACCAGCCGCTGGTCTGGGTGGTGCTGTTACTGATGCTGTTCGGCATGGTGATGGTGTACTCAGCCTCGATCTCGCTGCCTGATTCGCGCAAGTACGCGCAGTATTCGAACGCCCATTTCCTGATCCGTCAGGCCAGTTTCATCGTCATCTCGCTGATCGCCGGCCTGCTGACTTTCCGCGTCAAGATCGAAGACTGGCAAAAGCTCGCGCCTTACCTGTTCGTCGGCACCCTTATCCTGTTGCTGCTGGTGCTGATTCCGGGCATCGGCAAAGGCGTCAATGGCGCGCGCCGCTGGTTGTCGTTCCGGGTCTTCAACATCCAGCCGTCCGAACTGATGAAGCTGTTCGTGGTGCTGTACGCGGCCGACTACACGGTGCGCAAGCAGCAATTCATGCACAAGCTGACCAAGGGTTTTCTGCCGATGGCCGGCGCGGTCGGGCTGGTCGGCTTGCTGCTGCTGCTCGAGCCTGACCTCGGTGCGTTCGGCGTGATCGTCTGCATCGCGATGGGCATCCTGTTTTTGGGCGGCATCAACGGCGTCTGGTTCGGCGGTATCGGCGCGACGCTGGTGGCCACCTTCAGCCTGGTGATCATGCTGTCGCCATGGCGGCGCGAGCGGATTTTTGCCTACCTCAATCCATGGGCCGAAGAGAACGCGCTCGGTAAGGCTTACCAGTTATCGCATTCGCTGATTGCATTCGGACGCGGCGAACTGTTCGGCGTCGGTCTCGGCGGCAGCGTCGAAAAACTGCACTACCTGCCCGAAGCACATACCGATTTCCTGCTCGCCGTGATCGGCGAGGAACTCGGCTTTGTCGGCGTGCTGGCCGTGGTCGTGATGTTCTACTGGATCATCAAGCGCTCGTTCGATATCGGCCGTCAGGCCATCGCGATCGACCTGACCTTTGCCGGCCTGACCGCCAAGGGCATCGGCATCTGGATCGGTGTGCAGACCTTCGTCAACATGGGCGTCAACCTCGGTCTGCTGCCGACCAAGGGTCTGACCTTGCCGCTGATGAGCTACGGCGGTTCCGGCGTGCTGATCAATTGCGTCGGCCTGGCCATCCTGCTGCGCATCGATTACGAAAATCGCCTGCGCATGCGCGGAGGTCGCCCATGAAGAAATTGCTGATCATGGCAGCCGGTACCGGTGGCCATATTTTTCCGGGCCTGGCGATTGCCGACACGATGCGCGCGCGCGGCTGGGAAGTCAGCTGGCTAGGTACCGAACACGGGATGGAAAACGAGCTGGTTCCAGCCCATGGCATCGCGATGGACCGCATCGCCTTCAGCGGTTTGCGCGGCAAGGGCTGGCAGCACACGTTGCGCGGTACGCTAAAACTGGCCGCGAGCTTTTTTACCTGCTTCGGCATTCTCGCGCGGCGCAAGCCCGATGTCGTGCTCGGCATGGGCGGCTACGTGACCGTGCCGGGCGGCGCGATGGCGCGCTTGCGCGGTGTGCCGCTGGTGCTGCTCAATGCCGATGCCGCGCTGCTGCTGTCGAACAAAGCACTGGTGCCGCTGGCCAGTCGCGTGCTGTTCGGTTTCCCGGCCGACTTCGGCCGCGCTGCCGGCAAGGCCACCGTCACCGGCAATCCGGTGCGTGCCGAAATCCTGCAACTGCCCTTGCCGGCCGCGCGCTATGCCGGTCGCAGCGGGCCGCTGCAATTGCTGGTGGTCGGCGGCAGCCTCGGTGCCAAAACCCTCAATGACTGCCTGCCGGCAGCGCTGGCGCTGATGCCTGCCGCTACGCGGCCGCGCATCACGCATCAATCCGGCAAACAGCACATCACGGCGTTGACCGCCGCCTATGCCAACGCCGGTGTCGAGGCCGACGTCGTCGCCTTCATCGATGACATGCCGCGCCGTTACGCACAAGCCGATCTGGTGATTTGTCGCGCCGGCGCGATCACGCTGTCGGAACTGACCGCTGCCGGTGTTGCCAGCGTACTGGTACCGCTGCTGGCCTCGACCACCACGCATCAGCGCGACAACGCACGCTGGATGGCCAACCAGCAAGCGGCGATCCATCTGCCGCAAGCCGACATGCACCCCGAACAATTAGCCGGGCTGCTCGCCTCCATCACGCGCGCGCAGTGCGCGACGATGGCGCAGGCAGCCCATGACAACGGACGGCGCGACGCCAACGACGCGATCGCCGCCGTCCTCGAAGGACTCGCCAAACCATGAAACATAAAGTCAAACACATCCACTTCGTCGGCATCGGTGGCAGCGGCATGAGCGGCATTGCCGAAGTGCTGCTCAACCTCGGCTACACGATTTCGGGATCCGACCTGGGCAGCAATGCGGCGACCAAACGCTTGTCTGACCTCGGTGCCTGCGTGATGCTCGGGCATGCTGCCGCCTACATCGACGGTGCCGATGCCATCGTCACTTCGACGGCGGTCAAGGAAGACAATCCCGAAGTCGTGGCCGGGCGCGAACGGCATATTCCCATCGTGCCGCGTGCCCTGATGCTGGCCGAACTGATGCGCCTCAAGCGCGGTATCGCGATCGCCGGCACGCACGGCAAGACCACCACCACCAGCCTGGTGGCCAGCGTGCTGGCGCAGGGCGGGCTCGATCCGACCTTCGTCATCGGCGGCCGCCTCACCAGCGCCGGTGCCAATGCCAAGCTCGGTGCCGGTGACTTCATCGTGGCCGAAGCCGATGAATCCGATGCGTCTTTCCTGAACCTGTCACCGGTCATCGAAGTCATCACCAACATCGATGCCGATCACATGGAAACCTACGAGCATGACTTCAACAAGCTCAAGCAAGCCTTCGTCGATTTCACGCTGCGCCTGCCGTTTTACGGTATCGCCGTGCTGTGCCTCGATGACGTGCATGTGCGTGAAATCATGCCGCGCATCGCCAAGCCGATCATGACTTATGGCTTCCACGAAGAAGCCGATGTGCGCGCCATCGATGCCCGCGCCGTTGGCGGCCTGATGCAGTTCACCGTGATCCAGGACGGCTATCCGCCACTGCCGATCAGCCTGAACCAGCCCGGCATGCACAACGTCCAGAACGCCTGCGCCGCGATTGCGATTGCACGCGAACTGAGCGTCGCTGATTGCGATACGCAAAAAGCGCTGGCCGAATTCAATGGTGTCGGCCGCCGTTTCACCCGCTACGGTGAAATCGCTTTTGCCGGACGCGACGGCAAGCCCGGTGGCACCTTCGCGCTGGTCGATGACTACGGCCACCATCCGGTCGAAACCGCCGCCACGCTGTCGGCAGCGCGCGGCGCGTATCCCGGTCGCCGGCTGGTGCTGGCGTTCCAGCCGCATCGCTACACCCGCACGCGCGACCTGTTCGAAGACTTCGTGAAGGTGCTCTCGAGCACCGATGCGCTGGTGCTGGCCGAGGTGTACGCCGCCGGCGAACAGCCGATCGTCGCCGCCGATGGCCGCGCGCTGGCGCACGCCTTGCGCGTCGCCGGCAAGGTCGAACCGGTGTTCGTCGAAGTGATTGCCGACATGCCCGAGACCATCATGAACATGCTGCGCGACGGCGATGTGGTCATCACGATGGGGGCCGGATCGATCAGTGGCGTACCCGCCAAATTGACGCAATTTTCAGCACAGGAAGCCGCATGAGCACTCCCAACACACAATTCGGCAAGGTCGGCGTCCTGCTCGGCGGTCGCTCGGCCGAGCGCGAAGTCTCGCTAATGTCAGGCAATGGCGTGCTGGCGGCATTACGCAGCAAGGGCATCGACGCACATCCGTTCGATCCGGCCGAGCGCTCGCTGGCTGAGCTGGCCACCGAACAGTTCGACCGCGTCTTCATTGCGCTGCATGGCCGCTTCGGCGAAGACGGCACGCTGCAAGGCGCGCTGGAACTGCTCGGCATTCCGTACACCGGCTCCGGCGTGATGGCCTCGGCGATCGGGATCGACAAGGTCATGACCAAGCGGATCTGGCTCAGCCACGATTTGCCGACGCCGCGTTTTCTGGTGCTCGATGCGCAGACGCCGGCCGACGTGCTCGATGAAGTACCGGAAGAACTCGGCCTGCCGCTGATGCTGAAAGCGCCGCACGAAGGCTCCACCATCGGCATCGCCAAGGTCATCGTCGACGCCGACATGCACACCGGTTTTGCGCTGTGCGCGCAGTACGACAGCGTCGTGCTGGCCGAAGAATTCATCAGCGGACGCGAGATCACGATCCCGGTGCTCGGCTCCGGTCATGGCGCGCGCGCGCTACCTATCGTCGAGATCCGCGCGCCCGAAGGTAACTACGATTACGAGCACAAGTACTTCAGCGACGACACCGTGTACCTGTGTCCGGCACCGCTGGCCGATGAGGTCACCGCAACCTTGCAGGACATCGCGGTACGCGCCTTCAATGCGGTCGGCTGCACCGGCTGGGGCCGCGTCGACATCATGCTGCGGGCGGGCGACGACGCGCCCTTCCTGCTCGAAGTCAACACCTCGCCCGGCATGACCAGCCATTCATTGGTGCCGATGGCGGCCAAGGCGGCCGGTATCAGCTACGAAGATTTATGCGTCGAGATTTTGTCGACGGCCCGTTTGTACAACGCCATTCCTTCTTCAACCTGAGCAGAAACGACCCGACCCGACCATGTGGCAAGACATCAAACTGCTCAACGCAACTGCCAACACGCTGCTAGGCGCGCTGCTGCTGGTGCTGCTCGCCTCGGGTGTCTGGTGGATGGCGCAACGGCCGATGTTCACGCTGAAGATGATCCGCGTCGATGGCATCGCCGATGTGCAGCTGGCGCATGTCAATGCCCTGACGATCAAGGCCACCGCGCTACCGCGCATCCGCGGGAATTTTTTCACGGCCAACCTGAACACGGTACGCCAGGCCTTTGAAGCGGTGCCGTGGGTACGCAAGGCGAGCGTGCGGCGCGAGTGGCCGAACCGGCTGGTCGTGACGATCGAAGAACATGAACCACTGGGCACCTGGGGTGACGAAGGTCGCTTGCTGTCTGTGGCTGGCGATGTCTTCACTGCCAACCTGGCCGAGGCCGAAGAGAACGGCCCGCTGCCCGAGTTCAGCGGTCCGGCCGGTAGCGAAAAAGAAGTCGTCGCACGTTTTGCCGATTTGCAGGGCTGGTTCGCCGCCGTCAACCTGGCCCCGGAAACGCTGACCCTGTCGAGCCGCTATGCCTGGTCGGTCAAGCTCAATAACGGCATGACGGTCGAACTCGGACGCGAACATAGCAAGACGACCTTGCAGGAAAGGGTGGCACGCCTGATCGGCATCTACCCGCAACTGGTAGCGCGCCTGCAGGACCGTATCGACAGCGTTGATTTGCGCTATCCGAATGGCATGGCACTGAAGGCCAGCGGGCTGGTGGTCGGTGCCCTCAAGGGCGGGGCGGCGCGCAAAAAATGAATTCCTTTACCCACAACGGCATTACGCATCTCACCATCACTATCACCATCACGGCAAGCAGAACAACATGACAAAAGACGCAAAGAATCTGATCGTCGGACTCGATATCGGCACCTCTAAAGTGGTGGCCGTGGTCGCGGAAGTGATGCCGAATGGCCGGCATGAAGTTATCGGCCTGGGCCAGCACGAATCGAAGGGCCTGAAGAAGGGCGTGGTCGTCAATATCGAAGCGACGGTCGAATCGATACAGCGCGCGCTCGAAGAAGCCGAGCTGATGGCCGACTGCAAGATCCGCAATGTCTACACCGGCATCGCCGGCAGCCATATCCGCAGCTTCAATTCGAGCGGCATGGTCGCCATCAAGGACAAGGAAGTTACCGCTGCCGATGTGGCCCGCGTGATCGAAACCGCGAAGGCGGTCAACATCCCGACCGACCAGCAATTGCTGCACACGGTGCCGCAGGAATTCATCGTCGATAACCAGGAAGACGTGCGCGAACCGATCGGCATGAGCGGCATCCGGCTCGAAGTCAAAGTGCATATCGTCACCGGCGCGGTGTCGGCGGTACAGAACATCGTCAAGTGCGTGCGCCGTTGCGGGCTGGAAGTATCGGACCTGATCCTGCAGCCGATGGCCTCGGCCGATGCAGTGCTGACACCGGATGAAAAAGAACTCGGCGTGGTCCTGATCGATATCGGTGGCGGCACCACCGACGTGGCGATCTTCACCGAAGGCGCGATCCGCCATACCGCCGTGATCCCGATCGCCGGCGATCAGATCACCAACGACATCGCGATGGCTTTGCGCACGCCGACCTCGGAAGCCGAAGAAATCAAGCTGCGCTACGGCGTCGCCAAGCAGGTGCTGGCCGATCCGGGCGAGACGCTGGAAGTGCCGGGACTGGGCGATCGCGGTCCGCGCAACTTGTCGCGCCAGGCGCTGGCCGCCGTGATCGAACCGCGCATCGAAGAACTGTTCGCGCTGGTGCATCAGGTGGTGCGCGAATCCGGTTACGAAGAAGTACTGTCGTCGGGCATCGTGCTGACCGGCGGCTCGGCGATGATGCCGGGCATGGTCGAACTGGCCGAAGACATCTTCCTGAAACCGGCGCGCCTGGGCACGCCGGAATACAGCGGGCAACTGGCCGACGTGGTGCGCAGTCCGCGTTACGCGACCGTGCTGGGCTTGCTGCTCGAAGCAAAGAAACAGTACTTGCGAGGCAATATCGTCACGCGCCAGGATGGCTCGGTGAAGGCGGTCTGGCATCGCATGAAGGAATGGTTTTTGGGGAATTTTTGAGGACGCGGTTGGTCATTGACGTCCGTTACATGAAGCCGGTTTGGTAGTTGAACTTGCAGTGCAAAAGCTGTCTGTTGAAAAAGTCTCATTTTTGAATTACCCCGCAGTTAGCAGTTGCTAGTCGTCACCCAGTACGTGATGCCTAGCGACTGACAACTGCCTACCCTTTAAGGAAACACCATGGAAATCGAACTGCTTGAAAATGCTTCACTGGGTACCGTGATCAAGGTTGTCGGCATCGGTGGTGCCGGTGGCAACGCGGTGCAGCACATGATCAACAAAGGCGTCTCCGGCGTCGAGTTCATCGCTGCCAATACCGATGCGCAAGCATTGAAGAACTCGAAAGCCCACAACGTGATCCAGATCGGCGAGACCGGTCTGGGCGCGGGCATGAAGCCGGCTGTCGGTCGCCAGCTGGCCGAAGAATCGCGCGGTCGCATCGAAGACGCACTGCGCGGCGCGCACATGGTTTTCATCGCTGCCGGCATGGGCGGCGGTACCGGTACCGGTGCCGCACCGATCATCGCGCAGATCGCCAAGGAACAGGGCGCACTGACGGTGGCCGTGGTCTCCAAGCCGTTTTCGTACGAAGGCCAGAAGTGCATGGACATCGCCGACGAAGGCCTCGAAGCGCTGTCGCAACATGTCGATTCGCTGATCATCATCCTCAACGAAAAACTCGAAGAGATCTACGAAGACGACAGCATGATCGAATGGCTGCAGCATGCCGACGATGTGCTTAACAATGCCGTCGCCGGGATTGCCGAGATCATCAACGTGCCGGGTCACATCAACGTCGACTTCAACGACGTCAAGACCATCATGGGCGAGCAGGGCAAGGCAATGATGGGTACCGCCACTGCCTCCGGCGTGGACCGCGCACGGATCGCCGCCGAGCAAGCCGTGGCCTCGCCGCTGCTCGATGGCATCGACCTGTCCGGCGCGCGCGGCGTGCTGGTCAACGTCACTGCCAGCCGCAACCTCAAGGGCAAGGAAATCAAGGAAGTCATGGCCACCGTGCGCGCTTTTGCAGCAGCCGATGCGTCGATCGCGCAAGGCATCGCGTATGACGATTCGATGGGCGACGATATCCGCGTCACCGTGGTCGCCACCGGCCTGGGCCGCGCCCGCAAGAACGTGCAACTGGTGCCTACGCCTATGCTGCGCACCGGTACCCACAACGAGCCGATGATCGGTCACGCTGCCATCAACTCCGGCATGGCAAGCGGTTCGGCCATGGGCAATGGCAAGGCATCTGCTTCGTTCGAAGGCTTGAAAGCACCGGCAGTCTGGCGTCGCGAGTCAGCCTCGGAAACCGTGCGCGCACTCGAAAAGAATGGCATGGAAACCTACGACATCCCGGCCTTCCTGCGCAAGCAGGCGGACTGATGTTCCGGTAGGGAGGGCACGGGTTTATCGTGCCCACGCGCGCGTCCCGGTGACCGAATTCGTGGCGCACGCGTGGGCACGATACGACCGTGCCCACCCTACGGTTTGCCGGCATGCTCGCGCAGAAGCGGGCATACTGGCGCTTCACTGCATTGCGTACAAGTTGATTGTGTAAAACTAATTCATCATCCAACACGAAAGGATCACTATGACCATCAAGATTGGCGACCACCTGCCCGAAGGCAAGCTGGCAGAATTCATCGAAGTCGAATCCGCCGGTTGCGCACTCGGCCCGAATACCTTCGCCGTTGCTGACCTGACCAAAGGCAAGAAGATCGCGGTCTTCGGTTTGCCGGGCGCGTACACGCCAACCTGTTCGGCGCAGCATGTGCCGGGTTATCTGAAGCACGCGGCCGATCTGAAGGCCAAGGGCGTCGATGAAATCTGGTGTGTCTCGGTCAACGATGCGTTTGTGATGGGTGCCTGGGGTCGCGAGCAAAAAGCCACCGGCGTCATCCGCATGCTGGCTGATGGCAATGCCGATTTCTGCAAGTCGCTCGGTCTCGATGCGGACTTCAGCAAGTTCGGCATGGGCACGCGTTCGCAGCGCTATTCGATGCTGATCGATGACGGCGTGGTCAAGCAGCTCAATGTCGAACAAGGCGGCAAGTTCGAGGTCTCGAATGCCGAAACGCTGGTCGGCCAGCTCGGCTGACCGGACGCAGGAAGTTAAAAAACATGGCGCAGCGATGCGCCATTTTTGTTGGTTCCGACCGCACGCACGGACTCTTTTGCGTGCACCCGCCTTGCTCATGCCATGCTCAAACAACGTACTGTCAAACAACTGGTCAAGAGCGTCGGCGTCGGTCTGCATTCGGGCACCAAGGTCGCGCTGACGCTGCGCCCCGCACCACCCGATAGCGGCATCACGTTCCGGCGCGTCGACCTCGATCCGCCGGTCGAACTGCCGGCCAGCGCGATGGGCGTCGGCGACACCCGCATGGCCTCGACGCTGGATAACCATGGCGTCAAGGTCTCGACCGTCGAACATTTGATGTCGGCCTGCGCCGGTCTGGGCATCGACAACCTGATCGTCGACGTGACTGCGGAAGAAATCCCCATCATGGATGGCTCGGCCTCGTCCTTCGTTTATCTGCTGCAGCAAGCCGGTTTGCAGGAGCAGGAAGCGGCGCGCAAATTTATCCGGGTGCTGCGCAGCATCGAAGTCTCCGAGGGCGAAGGCGCGGCGCGCAAGTGGGCCCGGCTGGAACCGATGAACGGCTTCAAGCTGAAGTTTTTCATTGAATTCAATCACCCCGCCGTCGATGGCACCGGCCAGACCGCCGAGGTCGATTTCGAGATCGAATCGTATGTGAAGGAAGTCTCGCGGGCGCGCACCTTCGGCTTCATGCAGGATGTCGAGATGCTGCGCGGGATGGGACTGGCGCGCGGTGGCTCGCTCGAAAACGCCATCGTGATGGACGAGTACCGCATCCTCAATACCGACGGCCTACGCTACGACAATGAATTCGTGCGCCACAAAATCCTCGATGCGATCGGTGATTTGTACCTGATCGGCCATCCGCTGCTGGCCAGCTACGTCGCCCACAAATCCGGCCATGGACTCAACAACCAGTTGCTGCGGGCCTTGCTGGCCGCGCCGGATGCCTACGAGATCGTCAGCTTCGAGTCAATCGAACTGGCACCGCCGACCTACGTTCGCCAGGCCACGCAGGAGTGGAGCCGGAACTAGTCGCGTGTGCTGCTTTGCAGGCGCTTCTTTTTCCTGAGCAGCCAGAGTTGTTTGCGCAAGCCGGTGCCGATGCGATTGACTTCGCGAACCAGCTTGCGCAGCGGTGACAACGGTGTTTTTTGCGCCGTGCCGAGGGTGGTCCCGAAGCTGTCGTCGTGCGTCAGTACGGCGGGTTCG
>AEPR01000024.1 GCA_000195205.2 Oxalobacteraceae bacterium IMCC9480
TTGCCTCAGAAAGATATGGGTAATTGAAAGCTCACGAGCAACGTCTTGACCAATAGCGCTTCGTAGCAAATGCGAGATTTAGCGCGAAGTGGCACCAAACTGCTCGGTCACATTCCACGGCGGTAACTGTCAACCTACCTGTCGCGTCACTTCAAACAATTTCCTTAATAATTTCTGGGTGGTTGCGCTCCGGATTGAGCCAGACCTCATCCTTCAACACCCAGTTTCTGGTGGCACCTGACCAGCGCTCAGGGGTGCGCATTTTCGCGGCAGCATAGACCTCGTCACGCTGCGTCAGGATGGCCGATGCCTTGCCGTCATGACGCTCTGCCGGCGTGATGAATTTCAGTCCGCTGTGCTTGTGCTGATGGTTGTACCAGCGCACAAACTGAATCGTCCAGTGACGGGCATCCTCGACCGTGGCGAACGGTTTGCACGGATAGCC
Source organism: Oxalobacteraceae bacterium IMCC9480 (assembly GCA_000195205.2). Taxonomy (GTDB): domain Bacteria; phylum Pseudomonadota; class Gammaproteobacteria; order Burkholderiales; family Burkholderiaceae_D; genus Actimicrobium. Next base: position 446 of record AEPR01000024.1, read on the forward strand.
AGGTCGGTATTTGCAGGTCCGGAACAACGATTCGGCATACGGGTTGTCATTCGATACGCGGGGCCGGCTGAACGACGGGGCCACACCCAATTGCCCCAGCGTGGCGAGCATCGTGGCACCCTTCATCGGACTGCCGTGATCCGAATGCAGCACCAGTGGTCGCCCTGCCAATTGCTCGGCCAGGCTGGCTTTTCGCATGAGCAGTGCAGCCAGCTCGGCCGACTCGGCGACGTGCACTTCCTGTCCGACGATCTTCCGACTGAACACGTCGAGCACCATGTACCAGTAAAAATACTGCCCATTGATCGCTGCCGGTAACCAGGTGATATCCCACGACCAGAGCTGGTTCGGCGCGGTGGCACAATGACTTGCCACGGTACGGGTAACCGGCTTTTTCGACCTACCCCGGTGATGCTGCTGAGAGGCCGCTTTCAAGGTCCGGTAAAGCGTCGATTCGGACGCGATGTACTCGCCCCGATCTGCTAGGGCCGGCACAATCTGTGCCCGGTGGCAGGCTGGCGAATTCGCTGCTGTTGGCCACCGCCAGCAGCGCTTCGCGCTCTTCGTCGCTGAGCTTGTTCGATGGGGCGCTGCGACGGGCTGTTCGACGCCGGTCATGGCTATCGGCGCCGCCTTCGCCTATCCAGCGTTGCAAGGTCCGGATGCTGATCGTCGCCTCGGTGCACGCTAACGTACGACGCGCGCCATCGCGTTCGGCATCGGCCACCAGCGACACAATCAGCTGGCGATCCGGGGTGCTGATCAGTCTTCCGCCTGATCGCCCCAGATCGCCTGCAACTTTTTTCGTAGCAGTAGCAGCGCGGCCGCTTCGGCCAGCGCTTTCTCCTTGCGATGCAGTTCTTTCTCCAACTGTTTGATGCGTAATCGATCGCTTTTGCTTTGGGTAGCGTGCTCGCGCCCGCGTTCAACCGACCTCGCATTGGCCTGCTGGCAGACTAGCCGCCACGCCGCGATCTGCTCCACGAACAAGCCTTTGCGACGACAGTATTCAGCCAGGTCGGTTTCGTTCAATGCGGCTGTTTCCAGCACCACCGCAAACTTGTCTTCAGAGGACCAATCCTCCGCATTCTTTCCATCACCCGGCACCGGAATTCCCTGTACTTTTAACTGTCGTCGCCAAGTATAAAGCGTCTGTTCCGTGATCCCGTTTTCTCTTGCCAGGGCTGCCACCGAACGATTTTCCGGCGGCATCATGCGCCGCAAGATCGCGTCTTTCCGTTCTGCTGAATAAGCGTTCACTGCTTGTCTTTGCTCCGCCCCCGCATGGTTAGTAATAAATCAGGTGACGCGACAGGTATCGTGACATAGGGGGGCATATCCTCGACAAGGCTGCCGGCGACGCCAGCAAGTCCATTTACGAGCGCAACAAGGCGGTGTATGAGCTGCTGCGCTATGGCGTCAAGGTCAAGCCGAAAGTCGGTGAAAACACTCAGACCGTCTGGCTGATCGACTGGAAGCATCCGCTGAATAACCACTTCGGCATTGCGGAAGAAGTCGCCGTCAAGGCAGCGGACGCTTCATTCAATGTCAAGTGCTACGACAAGCGCCCGGACCTGGTGCTGTACGTGAACGGCATCGCGCTGGCCGTGCTGGAGCTGAAGCGCTCGACCGTGTCGGTGGCCGAGGGCATACGGCAGAATCTGGACAACCAGAAACCCATCTTCATTCAGCACTTCTTTTCCACGATGCAATTGGTAATGGCCGGCAACGATACTGAAGGCATGCGCTACGGCAGCATCCAGACGCCAGAGAAGTATTACCTGGCGTGGAAGGAAGAAAGCCTGATCGACAACCTGCTCGACCGCCAGCTCACGCAGGTGTGCAGCAAGCCGCGCCTGCTGGAGCTGATCCACGATTTCATCGTGTTCGACGCCGGCACCAAGAAGCTGTGCAGCCAGAACCAGTATTTCGGCGTGCGCGCCGTACAGGAACATGTGAAGCGGCGCGAGGGCGGCATCATCTGGCATACGCAGGGATCGGGCAAGAGCCTGACGATGGTGTGGCTGGCCAAGTGGCTGCGCGAGAACCGGCCGGACGCCCGCGTGCTGATCATCACCGACCGCACCGAACTCGATGAACAGATCGAAAAAGTGTTCAAGGGCGTCAACGAAGACATTTACCGCACCAGCAGCGGCGCCGACCTGATCGCCACGCTGAACGCCAGCAAGCCCTGGCTGATGTGTTCGCTGATCCACAAATTCGGCGGCAAGGAAGACGAAGACGCGGGCGGCAACGCCGCCGATATAGCCAAGTACATCGCCGACATGAAAAAAGCGCTGCCGACCGGCGTTGGTGCACTTTAAATCCGGGAAGGCGCAGATGCTATGATGCGAGTTAAAATTTACTGAGTTATTACGATGCCAAAAAAGCTCATCATCGAGGCGTTGGTGCACTTCGAACCCGAGAAACG
>AEPR01000023.1 GCA_000195205.2 Oxalobacteraceae bacterium IMCC9480
AAGCCAGGAGCGAGGTAAAAGGTGCCTCTCCAGCCATATTCTTCCAGCAGTCTTGAGCCGACATGAAAAGCCGAGGCCGGGAAATCATCGAAAGTAAACGACACAACCCCGAACTCAAAACCAATATGTCGCTGCTTTTGATGAAAACACTGATATAAGCCACGTTTAAATCGGTTGTAAAATCGGCTTATTGATATTGCTCGCCCCATCTTTTCACCCTATATATTCTTACATCATTATATTTTTTGATCTCAATTTTAATTTAGTGATCCTGATTATTCAGGCACACTTAATAATTTATTGGATATCGACACTTTATTATGTGAATCAATATATTAATAATCAGCAGAGATTTACGCTCTGAATATCTACGTAAGGTCCGAGAATTTTTCTCGAGAAATAAATCACATAAAGTAGTCCCGCTTACAAATTAAAAAAATTTAACCTGTTGCGGAAACTGAATAAAATCTAACTCGGACATATTTCTTCAAAATTTTCCTAAAAATATAGTTGGTATATATTACTAGATAACCATCACTATGGAAAAATATTTGTAAAAAGAAATACAGAAATTTCTGCTGATAATTTGTACTACTAGTTTTAATTTATTACCAACTGTTTTAAATGACTTCTAGCAGGAAGAAATGTCCTTGCCCGGCAAGTTGCTAACAAAGTGGGCCGTCTTCTGGCTGGAGGTAGATTGCGAGATAATTATTGCACACAGGGAATGTTAGGTAGTCGACACAGAGGTGGACAAATCAATTTCTGAAACCGCCACCAGTGAGCGGTGTGCCTGTTGTTGCACAATGGCAGCGAATTCCTGACCTGCGAGAGGAGTGGCTAACCGAGCCCCGCCCCCCGGATTCGACAATTAAAAATCACTTTTCGGAATTCCCATCATTCACCCCTGTGTTCAGGCAAGTTTTCATGGACACGCGACAACAGCTATGTGGTGACAAGCGTCACGTGTTGCGTCAAAAGTTACTTACGCAAAATTCCGTTTAAAAGTATCAGCATATTCATCAAAATCGTTTCCTCTGGCATCCGGCGCTAAATCCAGTTGGTGCAGGCCTTGCGCGAGGCTGAAGGGCACCCGGAGCAACGCTCCGTGCCGACCCTCGGTCGGGTTGACAAACTCGATGAGCCACTTGAATTGGTCATTACCGACTTGCTGCGGTTGATAGAAACGACCTTGGCTGAACCGATACCGCGCTCCGAACTGACACTCGAGTCAGCACCCGATTACAGTGATGTCTGAGCATTGGCTAAGCTATAGGATTTATTGGCCTTCGATCGGCTGCTTGGAAATATTGCGGCGTATATGACAGAGCATCGATAGAGTGTTGGTGTTGGCGCTGGCCTGCAACGGTTTTCTTTTCGAGGCTGTCGATCATCGCTATCGATCTTCGGCAACAACTAAGTGTCATGGATGCGTTGTCGGCAGCAGCGTAGACGGGCGAAGCCCGAGCACGGCAAAAGGCTGGCACGTGAACACGTTGTGATACGAGCTGGGCTCGCCGGGCTTACACGTCTCGTCACACTGCTGCGAATCAAAACTGAGCGTCATCATCGACGTGATTGAATTGCACTCCACGCCATCAGCAGCGCTTGCATGGCAGGCGTTAATTGTGCATCGATGTCCTGCTTCAGTTCGGCGAATGCGACCCGCGAAAGGTTGTGCGGCGAATTGGGAATGTGCACGTGGATCATGTTTTGTGGGGGGGGTTGTCAGGCGACGCGGTAGTACTCGCCGACTTGGACGCTGAGGGGGTCGGCGTCATTGATGATGACGCCGAGCTGGTCGGGGTGGAGCGAGGACGCCACCGAATCAGCCGGGCGACTGCTACCGGAAGATCCAACGAGAACAGAAAAAATCAGCGAGAGAAACCGAGGGAAAAACAGAGAACGATGCTCTGTAAATATCCCAACGTCGTGAAGGCAAAGAGGCGCAGTAAGTATGGCCGCAACGCACCCCACTATTTGTGGAGGGAAATGTGCCAGCCAGCAGTGCCAAGCATTAACGACCTAACAAGGCTACGTCTGCAGCATGAGCAGCCGCGCTAGTTGTTGGGATAGCAATGGAACGGACGAGCGTGGTTAGTGTCTCGAAACCTCTGTTTTTTTAGGCGCTCAAGAGACGTTCACGAAAGGAAAGGCCTACGCCGGTTTACGGTTGCAGGCTTTCGCAATCAAGGAGTGCTTTCAAGAATTCGGCCCGCAGGTTAAGATCGTCGCGATTTTGGCAAATCTTGAGAAAAGTACATCATTTTGTAGGTTCAACATCTTTAAGCGGGTAGACGGTTCGCCTCCACACGCCGTGAGAATTGCAGGCCGGCCACTCCTCACCGAGCGCCAAACTAAATATGCTGTCCAATTCAATAATGCGGCGAATTACCAGGGACCGTATCTGCCAGTCTAAGCTGCTGTCTTGGGCGATTATTTGTGACGTAAGTTTCTACGGTATCGGCGACGGTGACACGATTTCCTTTATCTTGCGAGTGCGTAGTAACGACGCAATCCACAATCGGACTGCTGTCAATGCGAAGCGCGCTTTTTGACTGAGTTACTCAATGCCAAACCTTCTTTTGCATGTTCTAAACGAATATTGAAGGCAGTGCGCGCGCTAGTTGTGCGTTGGCATACCCCATATAGCAAGCTTGAGAACATGTCAGAAAACCTCTGCGGCACGATTAAATCGCGCCATAACAGTTGTATGTATATTAACTAATCACCAAAGGCTCGCTTCTTGCTCCAATCAAATCACCATGATTGCTGCTCAACAGATATCGTTAATAGGAGGAAAAATGCAAAAAAGAACTTTCGGCCAAATTTTTACGGAACAACGAGGTATCGGACCAGGGTTTGACTACTTAAGGATCGGATTGGCGATAGCGATTTTCTTGGCTCATATCGCTGCAATCGGAGAAACTCGAGGAGTTATTCCATCGATCATAGATTTATTCCGCGAACTTTTTACTGGTAATAGTGCACCAATTGTGGCAGCGGTACCTACGAACTTGATCGCACCTGTCACCGGCAACTTGCCTGACATGGGGTTGACACGGGCAGGACTCAGTCGTCCGATTGTGCTGTCGCATGTACCAATGTTTTTTGCCCTTAGTGGTTTTTTAGTGGCGGGCAGTGCCTTTCGTGTCCGCCGTGTCAAGTCATTCTTAGCACTCAGATCATTGCGAATTTTCCCGGCGTTGGGCGTTGAGGTGATCCTATCGGCCCTTTTGATTGGTGCCTACGCGACCACACTTCCACTTGATAGGTATTTCCAGGATTATGGGTTTTTCACTTATTTCGGCAACATATTTGGTTTTGTCCAAATGCATTTACCGGGAGTCGTGTGGCCTAACAGTGGCGAACGCACTGCAGTGAATGCGAACTTGTGGACATTACCCGGGGAATTTTATTGCTACCTCATCTTGAGCTTTGGCATGTTCAGTACCTTGGTTTTCAACCGAAAAATATGTACGGCTCTTTTTGTGATCACGACTGTCGGGCTAATATATGTCAGTAACTTCCGAGGATTTAACTCGAAAGCCGGTGTTTTGGCAACGGACCTAAATGTTTATTACTTCTTTGTCGGCATCATGTTTTTCTTGTGGAAAGATGTGATCTGGAGAAGTTGGACTCTTTTTGGCCTGAGTATTATTGCGGTATATTTTCTCATTGACCAACCGTGGGGCGTTTATCTTGCCCCGCTGCCCTTAGCATACGTCACGGTTTTCATCGGCCTAATTGAGTTCCCATCGATCAAGTTGCTACGTTCCGGCGATTACTCATACGGCGTATATCTCTATGGATTTCCAATCAGCCAGATGGTTCTTTTTGAGTTCCCGCAATTGAAAGGTAACTATCTCGCGCTGATGGCTCCATCATTGGCGTTGACAATTGTATTTGCTTATCTCTCATGGCATGGTATCGAAAAACATTTTCTTAAGTTGAAGCGACACTTTATCGCCAAATCGCCACCGCCTTCAGAGAAGTGACTGCCTATTCCGAAGAACGTGACGAGCCATTCAGGTCTATCGTGATCTGATGTGTACTGTCACCACTGTTTCAAGCTATCCGCGATTGTTTGCTGAAGGATTCAGCGAGCAACGCCGGTGGCACCTTATAAACAAGCAATTAAACGACGTCCAATTCAGCCGGCACTCGTGACGTCGCTTCGTAATAAATCCTGTTATCCATAAGTAGTTAAATTAGTCATAACATTGCTCTAGCGGCGCTTACCCTATGCAGGGTGGTGGAGGTGTTGATGATAACCGCGAGCGGGTCAGTATGCAGGACGAACGACACCTAATCAGCCACGTGAAAGCGATCAAAAAGCCCAGCGGGGAAATAAAGTCGGGCAAAATAGTGAGGAGAAAAACGGAAAGCAGCACGCTGGCGGTATTT
>AEPR01000022.1 GCA_000195205.2 Oxalobacteraceae bacterium IMCC9480
GACGGCACCGTCTTCAATGTGCTTGCGGGCGCGCAGACGCAGCGTGGCGGTATCGGTCAGGGTAGGGCGTGAGTTGGTGGTCATGGTGAATTCCTTTGTTCGAATGAGTTGAGCCTATGTCGCTGCAAGTAAGAGCGGCGCTGCGTTGCCGCGGATGCCTCAGGTACTGACCCGCAGTGAAATAGGTTCGGGAAAAGCCCGCCGGCGCAATGCCGGGGGCGTAGGGCTTACAGCGGCTTGCGTCCCGAAATAATGCGCAAGAGGATGACGACAATGGCGATCACCAGCAGGATGTGGACGAAGCCGCCCAGCGTGTAGGAAGTAACGATGCCCAGCAGCCAGAGAATGATGAGGACCACAGCAATTGTGTACAACATGATCGGGTACTCCTTGTTTGTTCAATGATGAGATCCGGGCCGGTCGCGATCGGGCATGCGGCCGGTCGATGGGATGCACCGGCATGCTGCAGCCTGTGCCTGGTACTGCAGTCCATCGACGTACCTTCTGTCGATGGCACCTGCTGATTGTGGGTGGACGGTTGCCTTATTTCTGTGCGACAGCGTACATACCCGGGCACATTTCCCGGCGGGGGCGTAGCTTGGCGACGTCGATTGCGTGCAAAAGATTTGTTCTATGTACGGTGCCGTACAGAAGATCAGTAACCGGCTCGCTACAGTGCGGTGTCTTTCAGGCGGTTTCGCCAAACGCCAATGTCACAGCCTGTGGCGGATAAGCCTGGTGGAGTCGCAGGTCTGCGCAACCCACGCACGGTTTTTCTGTCATTCGATTCATTTATTTTTCAGGGAGCTCACCATGATTTTTTCTAAACGCATCAGCACATTTTTCCTCGCCGCAGCCTTGATCGCTGTCGCCGGTTGCGCCTCAACGAGCACCAAAGAAGGCACGGGCGAGTATGTCGATGACACCGTCATCACCACCAAAGTCAAGGCTGCGCTGCTCAATGAGCCAGCCCTGAAATCCCGTGAAATCAACGTCGAGACCTTCAAGGGCGTGGTACAACTGAGCGGCTTCGTCGCCAACCAGGCAGATGCGACCATGGCAGCAACGCTGGCACGCGGCGTCAAGGGCGTCATGTCGGTCAAGAACGATATCCGCATGAAGTAATCGTGCGCTGACCGGAGCACATCGCTCCGGCATCGTTGATTAAACGGCCCGGCATACTTTGCCGGGCCGTTTTGCGTGGTCGCCGCGCCTTGGTCTTTTTGATTGTTTGCGTCCACCCCACCAGTGAGAGCTTGATGACGACCCCTAATCCTGACTCCGTAGTCGCCCCTGAAGCCGCCACCCCGCCGCCGGAAAAGCCGGTCTTGTTGCAGCGGATTCATGTCGATGCGCGCGGTCTGTCGCTGGCGATCATCGCCGTGGTGGCGACGATATTTGCGCTGCAGAGCGCGCAAAAATTCCTGATCCCGCTGCTGTGCGGGATTTTTCTTGCTTACACGCTCAACCCGCTGGTGGCCTGGCTGGAGCGCTGCCGCGTGCCGCGCGTGGTCGGCACGGTACTGGTGATGCTGATGCTGAGCGGCAGCATCACGGCGGTAGGGACGACGCTGGCCGATGAATTCCAGTCCATCATGCAAACGCTGCCGGAGGCATCGCACAAGGTGGCGCGCGCGATGCTGCGCAACGAGTCCGGCCAGCCAAGCGTCATTCAGCGCATGCAGGCGGCGGCCAGCGAAATCGAATCCGCCACGTCGGGCAATCGATCGAGCTCGCGTTCGCTCCCGTCCAAAGAGCCGACGGTGCGCGTGAGCGATTTGCTGCTGGCCGGTTCGATGGGGGCGATGGGCCTGCTCGGGGAAGCCGTCGTCGTGCTTTTTCTGGTGTTCTTTCTGCTGCTCTCGGGCGATACCTTCAAGCGCAAGCTGGTCAAGCTGACCGGGCCGTCCTTGACGAACAAGAGAATTACGGTCCACATTCTCGACGCCATCAACAGCTCGATCCAGAAGTACATGTCGATGCTGCTGGTGACGAATGCGCTGCTGGCGGTGTTGATGTGGATTGCCTTTCGCGCCATCGGTCTGGAGAACGCCGGTGCCTGGGCAGTGGCCGCCGGATTGCTGCATGTGATTCCGTATTTCGGACCATTGCTGCTGACGGTGGCTGCCGGTCTGATGGCCTTTCTGCAGTTCGGGACGCTGGGCCCGGTGCTGCTGGTGATCGGCAGCTCGCTTGGCGTATCGACGCTGGTCGGTACGCTGGTGACGACGTGGATGACCGGTCGTATCGCCAAAATGAATCCGGCGGCGGTGTTCATTGCGCTGCTGTTCTGGGGCTGGTTGTGGGGTGTCTGGGGCTTGCTGCTGGGGGTGCCGGTGGTGGTGATCATCCGCGTTGTGGCTGCCCATGTTGATGGCATGCAGGCGGTGGCCGAATTGCTTGGCGAGTAGGTCGGGCTTGTTTCTTGCTGGCATTGAAGTTATGGTTGCAGTGCACGACGTTTACCAGTTGTTGCACTTGCACTGCCACTAACTTGCACCCCTTCGGGGTGTTCCTGATTTGATCGCACGATAACGGGCAGCGACAACATGTGGCGCAAACTTTCCCGACTGGCCGGTAGCCTGAGCGTCGGCCGCAAACTGGCGCTGATTTATTTTCTGGATTTGATCACGGTCATTTTTATTTCCGGCATTCTCATCCACGAAAAGTACATTGCGATTGATTTCGCCCGCAAGGAGCTGGTTGGTAACCAGTACATTGTCGTGGTGCGCGATGCCTTGCTCAGCGTGGTGCAGCCGGTGCCCGCCGATGTCATGCCGGATCCCGCGAAGACCGCCATGCTGGTCAGGGACGCCGAGGCGCGCTGGGGTAGTCAGATGGAAAGCCGCCAGCTCAATGCGCGCTTTGTCGAGGCGCTTTCCCGTCCGGCACCGTCCCTTGCCGCGCAAGCCGATACCGTGGCGGCCGGTCGCGATTTGCTGACCCGTATCGGCAACCAGTCCAACCTGATTCTGGACCCCGACCTCGACAGCTATTACACGATGTCGCTGGTGCTGCTGCGTTTTCCGGAGCTGCTCGACGTGATCGTGCAGATGCAGCAACTGGCGCAGCACATGGCGGTGTCGCCGGCCGCCGGGCACTTGTCCGGGCAGACCCGCTTCCTGATTCTCGAAGGACGCATTGATGCTATCGAGGCCGGGATCGACAGCGATTACCGCGAAGCGTATGCGGCCAGTTCCAGCCAGCTCAGGAATGCGCTGGCGGGCAGCCAGAAAACACTGACGGTCGCCTTGTCCGCTTTTCGGGCGGCCAGCAAACAGCAAGCCGGTATGACCGATGCGGCCCTCGTCGCGCCGCCCGCCGGTGCGGTGGCGTTTCCGGTCATGCCGGCATTGCAGGATGCCTGGTCGCAGGCCCACCAGGAAATCGCGCGCCTGCTCAACGAGCGCATCGACGCGGCATTCCAGCGCATGTGGCTTCATCTCGGGACGGCGCTGTTGTTGATGGCGGCAATCCTGACACTGGTGACCCTGGTTGCGCGGCAAATCGCGACACCGATCAGTGAGCTGGCCGAGGTGGCCGGCAACGTGCGGCGTTCCGGGAATTACGCGCTGCGGGCCGGATGGCGCAGCAATGACGACATCGGCCG
>AEPR01000021.1 GCA_000195205.2 Oxalobacteraceae bacterium IMCC9480
GGCCGGGAACACGGTCGGTTCGCCCGGACGCCAGCCATGTTTGATCAGAAAGCTCGCCACGCTGCCGATCGCATCGACTTGTGAATTGCGCAGATCGATCTTGCCGTCACCATCGAAATCCACCGCATATTGCCGGATGCTGCCGGGCATGAACTGGGTCAGGCCAATCGCGCCGGCATACGAGCCTTCCAGGCTCAACGGATCGATGCCGGATTCGCGCGCGTACAGCAAGGTGTTTTCCAGCTCGCCGCGAAAATACTGCATCCGCGTCAGGCGGGTTGGCGTATCCGGATAATCGAAGGCCAGCGTGGTGATCGCATCCATCACGCGGAAGTTACCCGTATTGCGTCCGTAGACGGTTTCGACGCCGATGATGGCGACGATGATTTCAGCGGGCACGCCAAATTGCGTTTCGGCACGCGCCAAGGCGGCTGCATTGTCCTCCCAGAAACGCACGCCGCCACTGATGCGGACCGGTTCCACAAAGCGGGCACGGTAGGCGTTCCAGTTTTTCGGGCGGCCTGCCGGTGCCGGTTTCATGAGCTGGACGGCGCGTTCGACATAGGCGGTCTGGCGGAACAGCGCCGTCAGCGTGGCGCGGTCGAATCCATGGCGCATTACCATCAGGTCGATGAATTCAGCGACGGCATTCCATTGCGAAAAATCAGCGAATTCGCCCAGGTGGGTACTGCTGGGACGGGCCGGTGCGGCTTGCGAAGGACTGGCGAAACCGAAGGCGAGGGTGAGAGCGGTACAGCGCACGGCGCGGTGGAAAAATACGGAAAAGGTCATCGACATGCGGCCAGTAAAGAATGTAATCGGGATAGCGCAGCACTGCGCCGGCGGGGCTCCACCGTACCATACTGCAGCGCTTCATAGCCGTTCAGAAAACGCAGCGCTGCTGCTTTTTTGGGCGCAGGCAGCAGCGCACTGGCCTTCACCGCGACCATGAATGTGCGCGGTCCGTCATGGGCTGCACGGATGATGCCGTAGCGGGCCATGCGCCGGCAGAACGTCGCATACAGCTTGGCGGCAGGATCGAGCCGGACGCGATTCATCAGCAGCGGCAGCATCATCACGGCCATCACCAGGCTGCCGGCACCCAGCATCAACGCGGTCAGCACGGGCCAGTCGATGTTGTCGATGCCGAGCCGGGCGACCAGACTTTTTTGCTGCTCGGGCGAATAATTCAGTACGCGCTGGTTCCAGGCATTCGAGAGTGCATCCCAATTGAATCGGGTCATCGCCAGCCAGGAATCGCGGGCCGGTGACAGCGTGACCAGCCCGCCAAACAGGCGTCGCGCTGACTGGCTGGCGACGCTGCGCTGGATCCGCTCGGGGGCGACCGCGCCGGTCGGGTCGACCCGGATCCAGCCGCGCTGTTCGATCCACACTTCGGCCCAGGCATGGGCATCGCTCTGGCGCACTTCCATATAACCGTCGCTCGGGTTGATTTCGCCGCCCTGGTAGCCGGTGACCACGCGCGCCGGAATACCCAGTTCGCGCATCAGCACCACGAAGGCCGATGCATAGTGTTCGCAAAAACCGGCCCGGCTCGAGAACAGGAATTCGTCGACCGAATTGCGACCCAGCAGCGGCGGCTCCAGCGTGTAGCTGAACGGCTCGCGCCGGAAGTACTGCAGGACCAGACTGACCAGCTCGGCAGTATCGCTCGACTGTGCCAGCAAGCGGCGCGCGAAGACGGTGGTGGCCGGGTTGTAGCCGACGGTGCGTTGCAAGGCACTGTTGAGCTCATCGGGGACGCCCTCGGCCTGCAGCGAAGAACGTGTCCAGGAGGTGATGTCGTAGCCCAGCCGGCTGCCGATACGGGCCGTGGCCAGCAGCTGGAAATCGTTGGCCAGGTAGGCGCTGCTGCCACTGAGTTGTGGCGGCTCCAGGGGCGTCTCCAGCGCAAAGAGCCAGCGTCGTCCGTGCGGCTCCATCGTCACCTGATAGCGCGTTGACGCACTGCCCGCAAGCGCCTTCACGCTGCCGGCTTTCATCGGCGTCTGGGGCAGTGCAGTCCAGGTACGGCCATCGAAACTGGACAGCACGGTAGCGCGCCAGTACAGGCTGGCCTGCGGCGGGACAGGATCGATGAATTTGACCCGGAAGGCGATCTCGTCGGACAGCGCCAGCGATGAAATCATCCCCGGTGTCATGGAATCGGACAGCCCGCTGCGGGCACCCGAGGCGTCGCCCGGCATGCCCCACAGCGGTCCCTGGATGCGCGGGAAAAGCAGGAACAGCACCAGCATCAGCGGCGTCGCCAGGCCCATGATCAGCCCGGCCAGGCGCAGCTTTTTTTTCAGTGGCGGCACGGTACCGGTGAACTGGAACGACAGTTGCGCGGTCAGCAGCGCCAGCACGGCGATGGCCATCACCAGCGCGGTGGCGATATTCTGCGAATAGAAAAAGTTCGTCAGCAGCAGGAAAAAACTCAGGAACAGCACGACGAACAGATCGCGCCTGGCATGCATTTCGAGCAGCTTGAGGATGAGCAGCAGCGCCAGCATGGCGACCCCGGCGTCGCGCCCGAGCAAGGTGCGGTACGCCAGATAAATGCCGCCCATCGCCAGTACCGCAATCGGCAGCAACAGCCAGCGCGGCGGCAAGCGCCTGCCGGTCCAGGTGATCCAGCTGCGCCAGCCCAGCAGCGTCACGACACCGGCCGAAATCCAGAGCGGCAAGTGAAAAAAATGCGGCAGCAGCACCAGTAGGCACGCCACCAGCAAGCTCAGCATGTCGGCCTTGTCGCGCGACATCGGATTGGTCAGCCGGCGCGATGGCGACTTCATGCGAACTCGGCCAGCGCCTGCAGGCAAGTGGCCTGCTGCGCCGCTCCGTGCGCCGGTGGCAGGTCCAGCGCGCCGAGCCGGAATGCATAGGGCAAGCCGCCGGCCTCGGCATCGAGCACCCAGCGCGTCATGCGCGAGAGCTTCAGCTCCAGGTCCATCACGCGGGGCAGGGCGGCAAAGTCGATCACCAGCTCGCTGGCTGCACCACCTTCGAAGTGCTTGGTCAGCAGCATGCCGCCTAGCGCCGGATCGATCCGGGCGATCTGCCGCCAGGCCAGCTGCTGCAGCGGATCACCGGCCCGGTAGGGACGGATGCCGGCGAAGTCATCGTTGCCTGCCATGTCGACCCCATGCGCCGCCGGACTTGCTGCCAGCGGCAGTGGTGGCGCGTTCTCTTCGGGATGCGGATAGACCAGCACGCGCAGGTCCGGCTGCCAGTAACTCCAGGCCCGCAACAGGCCCAGCGGAAAGCGCGTGACCAGCCGCACGCGGGGTGCCGGCAGCCAGCCGCGGACGGTACTCGCCACGCCCAGCGTCACGCTGCTCGTGCCCAGTGCGGCGACATCGATCGCTTGTGCAACCGCTTCGGCGTGACCGTAAAAATCCAGCCAGATCGCATACCGGTCATGCTTGCGCCGGTTGATCAGCTGCAGCTCGAACAGGGCCATGTCGCCACAAAATATGGCGGCAGCGCGGCCCGGTGCCAGATGCAGATAGGCCAGGTTGCGGAAGGTCAGATGCATGTCGACGACGGCACAGGAGGCGATCAAAAACGTGAAGGCAAAACCGAGGTTCAGGTTGTAGTTGACTGAGCCGATGAACAGCAGCACCAGCATCGCGGCAAAGCCCCAGCCGGCTCCGGTCGGCACGATGAAGACGCGTCGCTGGCCCAGCATCACTTCGCCCGCTTCCGGGCCGGCCAGCCGGTATAGCCAGCGGTCTATCCATGTGCCGATCCGGTTGCGCTGGAGCGTCATGCGAGCTTCCTCAGAGCGCGACCGACTGCATCATCCGGGCGATCAGGTCACGGCTGGCTAGCGCCGATCCGCCGGCTGATTTCAGCGGCCGCAGCCGATGCGCCGCCACCGGCACCAGCACGGCTTGCACATCTTCTGGAATGACATGATTGCGGCCTTCGAGTGCGGCCCAGGCGCGCGCGGCTTGCACCAGCGCGATGGCCGCGCGCGGACTCAGGCCTTCCTGGAACAGGCCGTTCTGGCGCGACGCCAGCACCAGCGCATGGACATAGTCGATCAGCTTGTCGGAGGTATGAATCCCGGCCAGCCCGGCTCGTGCGGCCAGCAGTTCGGCCGGCTGCATCGCTGCGCTCAGTGCTTTCAGCAGGCTGCGTCTGTCCTCGCCCATCAGCAGCGCACGCTCGGCGGCAGCGTCCGGATAACCGAGCGACAGGCACATCAGGAAGCGATCAAGCTGGGATTCGGGCAGCGGGAAAGTACCGATCTGGTGGGACGGGTTTTGTGTGGCGATCACGAAAAACGGCTGCGGCAGTGCGCGCGTGACGCCGTCGGCGGTGACCTGCCGCTCTTCCATCGCTTCAAGGAGCGCGGACTGGGTTTTCGGGGTGGCACGGTTGATCTCGTCGCCCAGCAACACTTGCGTGAAGATCGGCCCCGGGTGGAATACGAAGCCGCTGGTTTCGCGGTCGAAGATAGAGACGCCGACCACATCGGCCGGCATCAGGTCGCTGGTAAATTGCACACGATTAAATTGCATGCCCAGTGAAATCGCCAGCGCGTGGGCCAGCGTGGTTTTGCCGACTCCCGGGACGTCCTCGATCAGCAAATGGCCACCGGCCAGCAGGCAGACCAGTGCCTGACGCACTTGAAGTTCCTTGCCAACGACGATCTGATTGATCTGTTTTGCTGCAGCGTGAACGGTTGAGTACATGAGTAGGGTCAGAGAATAGTCGGGGGGAGATACTTGTGCACTGCAATCTTGGTTACACTCCGAGGATTCTATTCGAGAACGCTAGGCATTGCCTGACAGAACATTTCTGTTGGCGTCATGCCAATAACCGTCAAGGCCCCATGAGCACAGGCTTCTTTACCCATTCTGATTGCAAGCGCCACGAGATGGGATCGTGGCATCCCGAGTCGCCTGCGCGGCTGCAAGCCATCGAGGACCAGCTGATCGCCAGTCGCATCAGCGGTTTGTTGCAGCATCACGAGGCACCGCTGGCGACTCTCGCGATGCTGGGCACCGTACATACCGCCGGGGCGATTGCCCTGGTGGCCGACCATGTGCCGGCCGACAGTCCCGATGTCGATCCCTACTATCCGATCGATCCTGATACCTCACTCAATGCGCATAGCATGGCGGCCGCATTGCGTGCTGCCGGCGCTGCGGTGGCGGCCACCGATGCGGTAATGGCGGGCGAACTGGATAACGCTTTCTGTTCGATCCGCCCGCCCGGCCATCACGCGACGCCAAGTGCACCGATGGGCTTCTGCCTGTTTAACAATGTCGCGATTGCCGCGCGCCGTGCCATCGAATTCCACGGCTTGCAGCGGGTCGCGATCATCGACTTCGATGTCCATCACGGAAACGGTACGCATGATGCCTTTCGCGATGATCCGCGGGTGCTGATGACGAGTTTTTTTCAGGATGCGCTGTATCCGTTTGTCGAGGATGCAGGCAGCAAGACTGGCTTGCACAACATGGTCAATGTCGGCGTGCCGGCCTTCAGCGGTGGCGAGATCGTGCGGCAGGTGGTCACCGAGAAATGGCTGCCGGCGCTGCATGCGCACCAGCCGCAAATGATCTTCATCTCGGCCGGTTTTGACGCGCATCGCGAAGATGATCTGGGCCAGATGGGCTTGCTCGAAGAGGACTATGCGTGGATCACGAAACAGGTGATGCTGATCGCCCGGCAGTATGCGCAGGGCCGCATCGTCAGCTGTCTCGAAGGCGGCTACAACCTGTCGGCGCTCGGTCGCAGCGTGGTCGCCCATCTGAAGGTGCTGGCTGAAATCGATTAAGCCTGATTGATCGGTCCGGTTCAAGGCAGGCAGCGGGTAGAATAGCGACCTCTTTTCCCAGGATCGAATCGTCAATGTCCATACAATGGTACCCAGGTCACATGAATGCCGCCCGCAAGAAGGCGGCCGAAGCCATGGAGAAGGTCGACATGGTGATCGAGGTGCTGGACGCCCGTTTGCCACAGGCCAGCTGCAATCCGATGATCGAAACGCTGCGCGCGGACCGCCAGCGGCCCTGCCTGAAAATCCTCAACAAGAGCGACATCGCCGACCCGGCTGCCACCGCCGCATGGATCGCTTATTACAACCGCCAGCCTGACGTGCATGCCGTGGCCCTGAGCTGCAAACTGCCGTCCGACGTCGCCAAAATTCCGGCGCTGTGCCTGAAGATCGCCCCGCATCGCGGCACGCCGCTCAAGCCCTTGCGCATCATGATCATGGGCATTCCGAACGTCGGCAAATCGACGCTGATGAATGCGCTACTCAAAAAGCGCGTGGCCAAGGTTGGCGATGAGCCGGCCGTGACCAAGATGCAGCAGCGGCTTTACCTCGGCAATAACATGGTCCTGACCGATACGCCTGGCATGCTGTGGCCGAAGATCCAGCACCCGAGCGACGGCCTGATGCTGGCCGCTAGTCATGCGATCGGCAGTAATGCGCTGATCGAAGAAGAGGTGGCGACCTTCCTGGGTGACGCACTGCTGGTGCGCTATCCGGAAATGCTGGCCGCGCGTTACGGCGTCAAGCCGGAAGGCATGGATGGTGTCGGGATTGTCGAAGCGGTGGCGTTGCGGCGCGGCTTCAAGCTCAAGGGCAAGGGCGTCGATCTGGAAAAAGCGGCGCATACCTTGCTGCAGGATTATCGCAGTGGCGCGCTGGGCCGGATTTCGCTGGAGACGCCGGAGACCCGTGCGGTGCTGCTAGCCGAGTATCAGGCGGCGCAGGAAGCCAAGGCGGCGGCGAAGGCAGCGTTGGTGGAACCGGTGTCGGATAATTATCGGAATTGAGTGGGCGTGCTTGCTGTTTGCTTTTTTTGAAAATTAAGTGGTCTGCTTGATTTAGTTCTAGGAGAAGAACCCATGCAAAAAGAATACGATTTTTCTCCTGCGGTAAAAAATCCTTATGCCGATCAACTTAAACAACTCACTGAGTCAAGGACAGAAGAGATCGCAATTTCTGTATCGACGATTGCGGTGAAGTCAGCTCCCTCGTCTGACAAAAATAAGTCTCCGGAGATTGAAAATCCTATTTCGTTGAGAACCGAGGCTAAGCATTCCTAAGTTGCCGGTCATGCTCGCCGATGGTGGTTGGTAGGGTGGGCACGGGGTTATCGTGCCCAC
>AEPR01000020.1 GCA_000195205.2 Oxalobacteraceae bacterium IMCC9480
TGCCGATAGTTTGGGCATCGCGTTCTTTTCGGTTTCCGCCAGTAACCGGCACATCGTCGAGCGTGAACTACCGAAACTTATTTCTCCGGATAACGGGAAATGAACCTGAAACTCAAGGTGTGGGACGCCAGCAAGCTCGTTGGTGAGCTCGTGCATGACAGCGATTTAAACCGTTTTTCGTTCGCGTATTCCCGACAATGGGTCGAGGCTGGCGGTTACCCGTTGAGTCCCGCACTGCCCTTGTTCCCCGCTAAGGACAGAAGCGCGGAACGCCATGGCGCTGATGCGCGCAATTACTTCCAGAATCTTTTGCCGGAAGGCCGCGCGCTAGACGACGCTGCGTCAATGCACAACATTTCCAAAGCCAATCTGGCAGGACTTCTGCATGCACTGGGGCGCGAATCGGCGGGGGCATTGATGTTCACATCCGATACCACTGCGCCTTACGAAAAGTCCGAAGTACCCCCGCGACTACTTGCCAACGATGAACTGTCAAAGCGCATACAAGCGCGTCCCCATGACTCCTTTACGGTATGGGATGGTCGCCTTCGCCTGTCAATTGCCGGCTACCAGGACAAGCTAGCGATTCTGCAACTCAACGGCACATGGTTTTTGCCGGAGTCCGCTCAGCACTCATCGACGCACATCCTCAAGCCGGAACCCGTCAATCCGCAGTTGGCGGGCATGACGACCAATGAGTTGACGTGCATGCTATTGGCTGCGGCAGTAAAGCTGAACGTCGCAGCTGCCCGCCTCGACCATGTGCCTGAACCGGTCCTTGTCATTGAGCGTTTTGACAGGGAGTTTGCCTCCCCGACGCATCACGTTCGGCGTCTACAGTGCATTGATGGTTGCCAACTATTAGGCTTACCCGTCGATTTCAAATATGAACAACCGTATGGCAATGGCCCGGAGGTGAAAAATATCCGGGGTGGCGCATCGGTGCAGCGGTTCTTCGAACTGCTCGACAACAAGGAACTGATGCGCGCGACCGGGCCGGCAAAATTGGGGTTCTTGCGATGGGTCATTTTTCAGGTTCTGATCGGGAATACGGATGCACACGCGAAGAATGTGAGTTTTTTCAGCGACTCCACCCGCCTCGCACTCGCGCCTGCCTATGATCTGGTGTCAGATTTGGCCCTCATCGACGCTCATGTCAGCGACCACCTGGCCATGGCCATCGGCGATAACTTCGACCCGCGCAGCGTTCATGCCTACGACTGGGCACTGATGGCCCACGAGAGCAAAATCGCGCCGAAGCTGGTCGCCAGTGAACTGAGATCGCTAGCTAACCAGTGCCTGAAACAGCTGCCGGACATCCGTCGGCAAGTGCTGGAGCAAGGCGGTGACGCGCGCATGGTGGAGCGGGTATCAGACGTTGTGCAGGACCAATGCAAAACCGCCTTGTCTTGCGCAGATCAAATCACGGTCATCGGCCCTGATAATTTCTAAAAGTCCACTGCTCGACCACAACGTAGGGTGCAATAACCAAAGGGCATTGCA
>AEPR01000019.1 GCA_000195205.2 Oxalobacteraceae bacterium IMCC9480
CTTCACCCAGAACCGGTGAGTCAAGCCGTACCTTGCTTGCTAGTGCTCGTGATTACAATACGAATCCCCGTAACGACGATGGTGACACGGACGAATTCAAACGTTCATCGCGTTCGAAAATGCCGAATGTGCGTATCGATGCTGACCAATCGCTCAATGCGATCATCATTTATGACAGCGGGAACAAGCGCACGATGTACCAGGCACTAATCACCGAACTAGATATTGAGCCTCAGCAAATTGAAATTGAAGCTTTAATAGTTGATATTGACCGGAGTCAACTCAACCAACTTGGTGCTGAGTGGGGATTCACTGCCGGCAGCGTCAGTGCGACATTCAATGGCATGTCCACGGATTCCAAAGGCGCGTCTTTGCCCATATCGGGATCGACATTATTGATCAAGAATGCCGCAAATTTTTATGCCAAATTGAATGCGATGGAAAACAAGGGTGATGCGCGCATATTGGCTAAGCAGACAATATCCACTCTTGAGAACATCGCTGCCGTGTTGGATTTAAGCCAGAGTCGCTATTTACCCTTGGTCGGGGAGCGGGTCGTCGATCTTGCAAATGTGAATGTGGGGACGATGCTGAAAGTAACGCCGCGTATCGTGCGTGAGGGACCGCTTACCCGGGTACGGTTGGATATCAACATAGAGGATGGCGCTTTTTCCGCTGACGCTGCAAGCAGCACGAACGTCACACGGTCAACGATCACCACACAAGCCATCATTGAGCCGCAACACACCTTGCTTATCGGCGGGTATCACTCCGAAGCGAAAACGCAGAGCCGTCAAAAAATTCCAGTCCTCGGTGATATTCCCGTGTTTGGTGGGCTATTTCAGAATAACTCGGATAGCGTCAATAACCGGGAGCGGCTGTTCCTGATTACGCCGAGGATTTCAGGATTGACCGGTTTGCAAGCAAATCGCCAATCCTATCTGGCCGAAAAAGCACGTGAGATTTTGCAAGCCGAACGGGCCCTGCAGCTATCGCCGCCATCGCCACCCGCGTCGCAACAGACACGCGGTACAGCGATACCCACTCCACAAGTGCCCGCTCCACCGGTACCAACTACTTTGCCGCCATCACAATCGCCGGCAACACAGACGGCCCCTTCGAGAGCGACGGTGACAACAAGAGGGCCCGCACCGGCAAAAGTTCTGGAGACGCTTACTCGTGCCCAAGTGAGCCAAGTGCTTGCTTCAAACGACATGACTCCGAATGTGCCTCAGCGCACGTTTGTACAATCGGACGAACTGAGCTCTGTAACACCCAAGGAAACGAAGAAAAAAAAGCAGCAAGTGCTGTTACTTCGCTATCGTCAATAGATCGCAATAGCATAACGACTCACGCAGGATATCAACCCATCAGCGGGAAATGACAAGAATTACGCTACCACCAACCATAGATTCCAGAGCCTTTGGTTGCGGCAATTGCGCTTTACGCGCACAAGCAATGGTACAAATACGTATAAGAACGCATGAGTGGCTCTGCTAAACTTCCCGATTACGTTATAAAACTCAACAGGAAGGCTGCAGAGATGGATTCGATGATCGAGAAGAAGGAAGAAATTCGCCAGCAACTACGTCAGGCTGCCCTCGAATACCACGAGTTTCCCACTCCCGGCAAAATCAGTGTCACTCCTACCAAACAATTAACCAATCAGCGCGATCTTGCCCTGGCGTATTCGCCGGGTGTTGCCGCTGCTTGCGAAGAAATCGTGGCTGATCCAGCCAACGCATTTCGCTACACTGCGCGTGGAAACCTGGTCGCCGTCATTACGAACGGCACCGCTGTGCTGGGCCTGGGAAATATCGGCCCGCTGGCGTCGAAGCCGGTGATGGAAGGCAAGGGCGTACTGTTCAAGAAATTTGCGGGTATCGATGTGTTTGATATCGAGATCAATGAACTGGATCCTGACAAGTTGTGCGACATCATTGCCTCACTGGAGCCGACTTTCGGGGGGATCAACCTGGAAGACATCAAGGCACCGGAGTGTTTCTATATCGAGCGAAAGCTGCGCGACCGGATGAAAATTCCGGTGTTTCATGACGACCAGCATGGCACGGCCATCATCGTCGGTGCAGCAATACTCAATGGCTTAAAAGTCGTCGGCAAGGATATTAAAGATTGCAAACTGGTAGTTAGCGGCGCTGGTGCAGCTGCACTGGCTTGTCTGGACCTGATCGTCGACCTCGGCTTCCCGATCAAGAACATTTTTGTCACCGATCTGGCCGGCGTTGTGTACCAGGGTCGCGTTGAACTGATGGATCCGGACAAGGACCGTTTCGCTCAAGTAACCGATGCCCGCACCTTGGCCGATGTCATGCCTGGTGCCGATATTTTCCTCGGACTATCAGCAGGTGGCGTTCTGAAGCAGGACATGGTCAAAGGCATGGCCGCCAACCCGCTGGTCTTTGCACTAGCCAACCCGACACCGGAAATCCTGCCCGAAGAAGTCATGGCAGTGCGTGGTGATGCGATCATCGCCACCGGCCGATCGGACTATCCGAATCAGGTCAATAACGTACTGTGCTTCCCGTATATTTTTCGTGGCGCACTGGATTGCGGTGCAACGACGATCACCCGTGAAATGGAAATCGCCTCCGTCCATGCGATCGCCGAATTGGCACAAGCTGAGCAGTCCGATATCGTTGCCACTACTTATGGCATCGCGAACCTGAGCTTCGGTCGTGAGTACCTGATCCCGAAACCGTTTGATCCTCGTCTGATGATGAAAATCGCGCCAGCCGTTGCCAAAGCGGCTGCCGATTCCGGTGTGGCCGCTCGTCCGATCACGGACATGCAGGCTTACGTCGACCGCCTGCAACAGTTTGTGTATCACAGTGGCACTTTCATGAAGCCACTCTTCCAGTTGGCCAAGAATGCGCCGGACGAACTCAAGCGTATCGTCTACGCCGAAGGTGAAGAAGAGCGGGTCCTGCGCGCCGTACAGGTCGTCGTGGATGAGCGCTTGGCCAAACCGATTCTGGTCGGCCGACCAGCCGTGCTGATGCAGCGCATTGCCAAATTTGGTCTGCGTCTGAAGCCGGACGTCGATTTCGAAGTCATCAATCCGGATCATGATGAGCGCTATCGTGATTTCTGGCAGTCTTACCTGGCCATCACGCTGCGCAAAGGCGGGACCGAGCAATGGGCCAAGTTGGAAATGCGCCGTCGTCATACGCTGATCGGCGCGATGATGATCCACAAAAACCATGCTGACGGCATGATCTGCGGCACCTTCGGTACGAATGCGCTGCACTTGCATTACATTGACCAGGTCCTGGGCAAGCGCGAAGGCGTCAACGTCTACGCGGCGATGAATGGACTGATCCTGCCGGATCGCCAGCTCGTGCTGGTCGACACCCATGTGAATGAAAACCCGACTGCGGAACAGTTGGCTGAAATCACCATCCTGGCAGCGGAAGAAATGCGTCGCTTCGGTTTGTATCCTCGCGCTGCACTGCTATCGCATTCCAGCTTCGGGTCCAGCAATACCGAATCCGCCAAAAAGATGCGGGCCGCCTTGGCAATCATCCAGCGCGACGCACCGGATCTGGAAGTTGATGGCGAAATGCATGGCGATGCGGCGCTCGACAGCAAGCTGCGCAACAAGATGATGCCGGACTCGCCTCTCAAGGGCGATGCCAACTTGCTGGTGATGCCAAACATGGATTCAGCCAACATCGCCTACAACTTGCTAAAAGTCGCTGCCGGCAATGGCATCGCAATCGGGCCTATCCTGCTGGGTTGCGCTAAGCCGGTACACATCCTCACGCCATCGGCGACCGTACGTCGCATCGTCAACATGACGGCGTTGTGTGTGGTCGACGCAATCGCAGAACGCTAGGACAGACTAGCCCCAAAAAAAGTCGGCAGCCAATGTGGCTGCCGATTTTTTTATGGGCGATCTATTGAAAGGTTGCGCTTTTCAAAGCAGCTTCAACGGTACGCGACCGGTTGGTACAACGGTCGATGCGCGGTCGCAATGCCCCAGCTGGTCATCAAAAAACATATGTGGCCGAAATGCCGCCAGCACATCCGATTTCGCCACGCCGCCCATAAAAAACGTTTCGTCTATCGTCACATCCCAGGCGCGCAGTGTTCGAATCACGCGCTCGTGCGCAGGTGAAGAGCGGGCCGTCACCAGGGCGGTACGAATCGGACGCGCACGTCCGTCAGCTGCCTTGAAGTTACTCTGAATGAAGGACAAGGCCTTGAGCAGCCGGGCAAACGGCCCCTCCGGCAATGGTTTCAGCGCGTTTTCGCGTTCATGCTGTTCGAATGCCTCGATGCCTTGCGTCTGATAAATCCGCTCTGACTCATCCGAAAACAGCACGGCATCACCATCAAACGCAATCCTGATCTGATCGAGCTCCTCAAGTACGTTGTCCGGTTTCTGATAAAGCAAGGCGGCCGCCACACCGCTGTCCACGGCTGCCTGCACATCATCATCGTGCAGCGACAGAAACAAGCTCACATTAAAAGCGCGCAGGTAGGGTGCCAGCGGAGCACCCCCCGACAACACGGCCCGAGTAATGTCCAGCCCATGATAAGCAATCGAATTAAAAATACGCATCGAGGTTTCGGACGAATTGCGCGACATGACCACGACTTCGACAAAACGCTGGTTGTGTGTCAGGAGATTGAGTTTCAGCAGCGCCCGCACCAGTGCAAAGCCGGCACCGAGCTGCAATATCTGATCTTCGTGTTCGAGCTGATGCTGTCGATAGGCATCCAGTCCACGCTGCTGAAAAATCGCTTCCTCGACTTCGAGATCAAACAGCGCACGGGAAGAAATTCCGATGACCAGCAATTGATCGAGCGATACCGGCATCATGACTCCAGAAGAAAGGTGGGAACAAAAGCAGCAGACGAAAAAAAACAGGCAGGTAACAGTATAAAAATTTTATACGATTAGCTGACTGCTCATTTTTCCTGATGCTGCTTGAGTCTGTTTGAGTCTGTTTGAGTCTGT
>AEPR01000018.1 GCA_000195205.2 Oxalobacteraceae bacterium IMCC9480
TGCTGGCGTTATCGACGCGGATGCCGATGCACTCATTCCGACGCAGGAAATCGTAATTGAGAAAAATGCCGTCCGTTCCGTATCGCAGCTCGCTCGATCGCCACGGCCGATTCGAGCCAGCCTTTCTGTTCGAGGAAAATCAGGAATGAGCGCGTACTGACCTTCTGGCATTTTTCAGGGAGTAGAAAGCTGGGTCGGGCAATCTTGTGATCTTCGAACAGGAACACGCAAACGGGAGGCGTATCGGTGAGGGCAAGCGTATTCATCGTCTCCTGTATCGCGAGTTCACCGAGATTGGATTTTCGGAGTGGCTCAATGCTCAACGCTTGCTTTTGCTGAAAGTGCGCGAAGGTCCTCGTTGGTACAACGACGATCTTGTTTGCATTGACCCATGACGCTATCGCCGTACTCGTTGGTGTCTCATTACGCGTCACCTCATGCATCACCATATCGACGACATGTACAGGCCACCCTGGTCTTGTCAGAAGATCGAGTGAATTTGCGTAAGCCAGCGTAATCAGCGGACCTGCATCCGGAATCAGAAGTACGGGTTTGTCATCCACCACGCCTTGTCCTGCTTACGGAAGCAATGCATGCAGACTGTTCACCATCGCCTGTGTCGTTGTTGCGGGCAAGCGCGGCATCGGAAGATGGGCTTGCGACATCAATAAAAATAAATCTTCTTCACTATCGATACCGAGTGCCGCCATGGCGTTTGTATCGTCGACGCGTCCCAATGAAAAATCCAGCAGCGTTTTGAAGTTCTGATTTTCGGCCGCTTCTGCGGCTTCAAACGTTTCGACGAAGTGTCGCAGTTCTGCGTTCAACAGGACATTGATCGAGGTATCAGATTTGGCGGCAATGATCTTGGCGCGCCGAAGTAATTCCTTGTCGACTGCGCCGGTAAAGTTGACTGTTCCTGCCATCACAAGCTCCTGCTAACGTTGAATTTAAATAAGTATGGCACGGTTGTTCTCGCTTGAAACTGATCAGTCGCAATCATCCCCGCGCCGCTCCGATCTCCCGTTCCAGAAACCGCCACACCCCCGCATCCTCCATCGTCGCCACATTGATCCGCATCCGTTGCGACGGCAAC
>AEPR01000017.1 GCA_000195205.2 Oxalobacteraceae bacterium IMCC9480
ACGCATGCGACTTGATGTCGCCCAGCTGGCCAAGCCGTTTCAGGTCAATGCCATCAACAACGCCGACTGGCGCTTGTCGTCAGACTGGAAAACTTTTCTCTACAAGGCTGAATAGTCGTGCAACGGGCATTGCGGTATGCGCTGGTAGTAGGCGGAGCGATCGTCGCGATCCTGCTGTTCCTGCTGGCTTCAGCGTCGGATAATTCGGCTTCTTTCGACCAGCACTATCCCTGGTTGCTCGGTCTTAACGTCCTGGTGACGGTGGCATTGCTGGCACTGGTGACCTTGCTGCTGGCACGCTTGTATGCCCGCTACAAGCGCGGCATGTTCGGTTCGCGTCTGATGGCGCGACTGGTGTTGCTGTTCGCCGTGATCGGCATCCTGCCCGGACTGGTGATCTACACGGTGTCGGTGCAGTTCGTGTCGCGCTCGATCGAGTCCTGGTTCGATGTGCGGGTGGAAGCCGCGCTCGAATCAGGACTCAATCTTGGCCGCGCAGCACTGGATTCCTCGCTGAGCGACCTGAGCACCAAAGCGCATAATCTTGCGATCGAGTTGTCGGACTTGCCCGATAGCGGCCAGATGCGGCAGCTGGCTCGCTGGCGTGAACAGAGCAGTACCCAGGAAGCCATCATCGTCACGGCCAGCGGCCGCGTAATCGCCACCGATGGCGGTCAACTCAACACCATCGTGCCGGACATCCCGAACGCAAACATGTTGCGTCAGGCCCGGCTTTCGCGCGGTTACACCGGTATGGAAGGCCAGCCCGAACCCCGTGAAATCGACACCACGGCGGCGCGCACCACGCCACCGGCGGCCGATGCAATCAACAACTTGCGCCTGCGCGTCGTGGTTGAAATCCCGTCCGGTCGCAACGCGCTGTCGCTGCAATCCGAGGGGCGTTTTCTGCAATTGATCCAGCCGGTACCGTCCTCGCTGGCCACCAATGCGGAGGCGCTGCGGGCGGCCTACAGCGAATACCAGGAGCGCTCACTGAGTCGCTCCGGCTTGCGCAAAATTTATATCGTGACACTGACATTGACGCTCTTGCTGGCCATTTTTGCCGCCATTGTCAGCGCGTTCCTGATCGCCAGCGATCTGGCGGAACCCCTGCTGCTGCTGGCCGAAGGAACCAAAGCCGTAGCGGAAGGCGATCTGTCGCCGCGACCGATCGTGGCGACCTCGGACGAACTCGGTACGCTGACGCAGTCCTTCAACACGATGACGCGGCAATTGTTCGATGCCCGTGCCTCGGTCGAAATCAACCGCGCCGAACTCGAAAATGCCAAGGCGTATCTGGAATCCGTGCTGGCCAACATGTCGGCCGGCGTGATGGTGCTCGACGACACCTTCTGCCTGGTCACGTGTAACGAATCGGTCGAGCGGATCCTGCAACACGAGGTCGAACGGTATTTGAACCAGCCACTGGCGATGATCGCCGGACTCGAGCCGTTTGCCGATGCGGTCCGCAATGCCTTTTCGACCCAGAGTGCCCAATCAGCCGGTGCCGACAATGGCAATGCCGGCTTGCACTGGCAACAACAGATCGAAGTACCAAGGACCAGCGGTGACGCCAACCGTGACGACGACATCACGCTGCTGGCGCGCGGTTCGCGCCTTCCGGTCGCAGGCGGCAGTGGTTATGTCGTCGTATTCGATAACATTTCGGAAGTCATTTCGGCACAGCGCTCGATTGCCTGGGGCGAGGTGGCGCGCCGCCTTGCACACGAAATCAAGAACCCGCTGACACCGATCCAGCTCTCGGCCGAGCGACTGCAAATGAAACTTGAAGACAAGTTGCTGCCGCAAGATGCCGCCATGTTGAACAAAAGTACCGCGACGATTGTCAATCAGGTAACCGCCATGAAGCGGATGGTCGATGACTTCCGCGATTACGCCAGAACACCGCCGGCAGTACTCTCGCCGCTCAACCTCAATGCGCTCGTCGAGGAAGTCCTGCACCTTTACACCGGTGGCGACGAACGCGCGGTCATCAATGCGTTACTGGCACCTGGTTTGCCGATGGTCATGGGGGACGCCACTCAGTTGCGGCAAGTGATTCATAACCTGCTGCAAAATGCCCAGGATGCGGTCGTCGACCGCCCCGCCGACAGTGCTGCGGCATGTATCGATGTGCTTACCGAGGTAGTTAATTATCAGAGCGCAAACGGCAAGACTTGCCAGGCAGTACGCTTTGCGATCAGTGACAACGGGCCGGGATTTTCGGCCAAAATTCTCAAACGCGCCTTCGAGCCGTACGTCACATCGAAGCCGCGCGGAACAGGATTGGGATTGGCCATGGTAAAAAAAATCGTCGATGAACACGGCGGGCGCATCGATATTCTTAATCGAATTGAATCAAACGGTGCAAAAGTACTAATTTTGCTGTTAAAGTTGGCGCCGGGAGAGCAACCGAAAGTAGATATCGGATCCGCCCCAAATAAGGACTCAGGGATAAAAACTGTTTAAAAGGGAGATCGGCACATGGCAAATATACTAGTAGTAGATGATGAGATGGGCATCCGTGAATTGCTTTCAGAAATATTGAGCGACGAGGGCCATGTCATCCTGACTGCCGAAAATGCCCAGCAGGCGCGTGATGCGCGCGCGAGCAGCACG
>AEPR01000016.1 GCA_000195205.2 Oxalobacteraceae bacterium IMCC9480
TTCAGCCTGAGCTTGTCGAAGGCCTGCAGATCGGTGCGCCTGCGACAATCTCAGGACGAACGGTTGGTGTCACCGTCACCCCCATCAACCTCCCCCCCGAATGCCCGCATGATCCCGACCCGGAACAGATCCCGGTCATTCTTTTCCCGGAACGTATTGACCCGGCTGAAGCTGGCAAACGCTTTCCAGTCCCGGCCGATAGTGCGGTCGACTTGCATCGTGATCAGCGCCATCAGCCGGACCTGGTCCGAGGGACCGCGCTTGTTGGTACTGACGTAAGGCCCGAAGCCCGCGCTTGCACTCCAGTTGTCAGCCAGCGGTTGGACATACCAGCCTTGTGCCGCCAGGCCGCGCCGGTCGACCCGGCTGTCGTCGTCCCCCTCGGCGATCGCTGAAGCAGAAAGCGCCCATGGGCCGTAGTATTTTTTGATTTCTGCCGACGCACCAACACTGCGTTCGGTATTGGCATGGTTGGTCTGCCCGTTGATCGCGGCCACACCCAGCCAGAGGCGATCATCGACCAGCCCCGGTATGCTGCGGGCAGCCGGCGCATCAAAATATTTGCCGACGCCGATCAGGACGGCATTCGATGAATGCGCGCCCGCGCCCGGCATGCTGACGTGATTGAAACCCAGGCGGATATGCGCCCCGCTCCCCAGTTGATCCACATCGATCAGCAGCGCAGTCGACAGCAGCACGCCGAGGTTTGAATTGTTGTATTGCACGCCGCCGATGGTGGTCGTGTTCATGCTGTAGTACGGACCAAGTCCGACTTCCGCGCTGACGGTTTTGCCTAGCGGTTTGTTGTAGATTCCTTGCAGCGCAAAGCCGTCGCGGTGGTTGTTGTCGGGATGGCCTTCGTTGTAATGCACGACATCGACACGGAATTTTTCATCGGCCGAGAACAGCTTGCCGGCACCTACTCCCGGCAAGTTGACTTCCTTGCCGAAGCGCACTTCAAAGGCCCATCCCAGCGTCGTCTTGCCACGCACATTTTCGCCATCGATCTTGCCATTGCCGTACATGCCGGACACGTAAGCGCGATGGTCGCGCGCGATCAGCGAGGGGTCTTTGGTGTCCGCCGCATCCAGCGTTTGTGCGGAAGCGGTGCCGGCAAACAGGCACAGGGTGGTCCATCGAAGTACTGAAAATTTCATGGTGAATAGGGACGCGAAGGAGGATGGGGGCCGCAGCGTAACACGTGGTCATATGACATTTCGTAGGGCTCAATTAGTGCTTTCGTGTTGCCGCATAGGCCCATGACGCGCACCACGGAATCGCTGTCGGCATCGCCACGTCTGTTTGCTACAATGAGCCTCACTTTTCGTCAGGCGTCGACCATCATGCGCACTTTAAAAATCTGGCCTTGCTTCATCCTCTGTGTCGCGGCCAGCGTCACACCTCTGCTGGCGCAAGCCCAATCCGCGACTGTTAATCAGGCACCGCCGAACCTGGAGCGCCTTGAAGAAGGCAGCGCTCCCGACATCACGATCAGCCCGCAACAGCGCAGCACGACCACCGACAAGCGCGAGCAGGGTGTCGTGACCGAAGTGCAGGTCCAGAGCGGCGGCAGCAATTACCGTGTCAAACAAAGTGCCGGCCCGGGCAATGCCGCACCAGGCGATGCCCAGAGCAATGCCGTACGGGCACCGCAATGGCTGGTCAAGGAATTCGACTGGGGCGGCAAGAAAGAGCCCAAGCCTGGCGAACCGGCCCCGATGCAGGATGCTCCGCCACCGCCGCTACCAGCGGCCAAATAACCATCACGGGCGCAGCGATGCGCCCTCTTTCTGACCAGCGCTGCGACCCGTCGCATGCCCCTTACTCTTACCCGCCATGGCAGTGTTTACCCCCGTTACCCAAGACGACCTTACTACCTGGATCAGCCAGTTTCCGCTCGGTGCCGCCCATGCCTTACGCGGCATCGCCTCCGGCATTGAAAACAGCAATTTCTTCATCGATACCGACCGTGGTGAATTTGTTCTGACCGTGTTTGAAAAACTCACGTTCGAACAGGTGCCGTTCTATCTGGAACTGATGCGCCATCTGGCCGAGCGCGGTGTCGCCGTGCCGGCACCGGTCGCCAGCAACAGCGGTGCGCTGGTCACGCCATTGCACGGCAAGCCGGCGGCGATCGTCAGCAAGCTCGATGGCACTTGCCAGATGCATCCCGCTCCGGTGCATTGCGCCGCCGTCGGGGCCATGCTGGCACGCATGCATCTGGCCGCCGCCGACTTCGCGATCCGCCAGCCCAATTTGCGTGGTCTTGAGTGGTGGCGCAGCACGGTGCCGACGGTGCTGTCCTATCTGGCACCGGACGCGATGATCCTGCTGCTCGATGAGATGGAATACCAGGAAGGCTTTGCCGATTCCGAAGCGTATATGGCCCTACCGGACGGCCCGATTCATGCCGACCTGTTCCGCAATAACGTGATGTTCGATGGCGAACGCCTGACCGGCTTTTTTGATTTTTATTTTGCCGGTTGCGACACCTGGCTGTTCGATGTCGCCGTCACGATCAATGACTGGTGCATCGATCTCGACAGCGGCGTGCTTGACAGCAGCCGGGTGCGCGCGCTGCTGGACGCCTATCATGCCGTGCGGCCGTTCAATGCCAGCGAACAGGTCGCCTGGCAACCGATGCTGCGTGCTGCCGCGCTGCGTTTCTGGCTCTCACGCCTGTATGATTTTCATTTGCCGCGCGACGCCGAAATGCTGACGCCGCACGATCCCGACCACTTCAAGCGCATCCTGCAAGAACGTATTGCCACTGCTGCTCCCACTTTGTATTGATATGACTTCTCTTCCTGCAATGACAGGCTGGTTGTGGCTCAAAGAAGGCTTCGCCCTCTTTCGCAAACAACCGGTCGAACTCTCGACGCTGTTCATCAGCTACATGTTCATCATGATCGCCATCGGCATCGTCCCGGTGATCGGCCAGGTCGCGCCTATGATCCTGGTGCCGGTCTTTTCACTGGCCTTCCTGTCGGCTAGCGCCCAGGTCCGCAATGATGAGCGGGTCTTTCCGAAGCTGCTGTTTTCGGCCTTCCGCTCGCCGGCGATCAAATCGCTGCTACTGCTGGGCACGCTGCAACTGGCGGCCGGCCTGCTGGCGCTGGGCGTGTCGGTGCTGATCGATGGCGGCGTATTCTGGAAAGTCCTGAGCGGCGAAACCGGGATGGATCCGGCTGTCATCGGCGAGTCCAACATGGGCCTGGCCATCCTGGCCGCCGCGCTGGTCTACTTGCCCGCCGCGATGGCGTTCTGGTACGCGGCACCACTGGTGGCGTGGCAAAAAATGACCGTGACCAAGGCGGTGTTCTACAGCCTTTTTGCGGTGCGCCAGCACTTCAAGGCGTTCGTGGTTTATGGCCTGTCGTGGGTCGCCGTTGGCGTGGTGTTGCCGACCATGGCCAGCCTGCTGCTGGCGCTGCTGTTCAACAGCGCCAGCCTGATCGTGATGGTGATGATGCCGCTGTCGATGCTGCTGACGGTGGTGTTGTATAGCTCGTTTTACATCACCTATACCGACGTGTTTCCGGTGCCGGAACAGCCGGCGGTGGCAGTAGATGTCAATGTTTGAGGCGATTGGTTGCAGCGCGACCTGGATCAATGAAGGCGCGCGCCAGAACGTCTGAGGGTATCGACCCGGTATTGACAAACTCCAGCAACCGGGCAGCGACGGCGCTGGCATCGAATCCGCTGACGCGCATCGCCACCGGTATGCGGCTTCCCCGGATGATGGATTTGAGGTAGCCGCGGATGAATGCTTGCTCGATAAGCAAAATGCTACCGAGCTCGTAAAAAGCAGCCATGCCGCGCAGGTAAAGTGACCTGTCAAAGTCGACAAATGAGATCGGCAGCAAACTACCGGAAAGCAGCGGCATGTTGGCCGCCAGCCGGGCGGTACGTTTGTTTCCGTTTGCAAATGCCTGCAAATACGGAATCCTCGTCATCAAGTAAAACGCCGACTCGACGGGGCGTAACGGAAGTGCCGTGCGCACGATAAGTTCGAGCGCTTGCGTGATATAGCCGGTGCCCGGCCGGAATGGTGGCAAGTAAGCAGAGCGATGGAGATTGACGTCTTCATATTCGCGCGTCACGCCACGCCGAGCCGGCGGCAGGAAATGCTCGATCTCGCGTAATTGAGGTAAATCGTGATGATCGGTAAGCCGACTTTGCATCTCGCAGAGATTGCCGACAGTAATGTCGCGGTGGGTCCAAAGGTATTCGATGGCGGATTTATGGTTAAGCACCAGAACCGCATCCTCGACCGGTTTTGCCGGATTACGCTGGCCATACTGGAGGAGCGCCTGCGTATCGAGATCCGAGTAGGTACCACCTTCCAGCAGTGACGAGCCCCACGACATGTCAATGAGAAAATTCGACAGGAATTTCTGGTCTGTGGCGACCGCCAGCCCGGTTAATTGCTCAAGCCTGCGAGCCTTGTCGGCATCAATGTTGGGCAGACCGGATAGCAATGCTTCATCGAATGGAACGGGAGCCCGCTCCAGCGGGTCCCGTTCCAGATAGCGCTCGATATCGGCCAGCGTGAATGGCGAGGTGGACAGATACCGGGTTGAGCGCCCAGCACCAAGTCGCTTGACGACACCGTCCCTGACCAAATCGCTGAGTCGGCGATTGACCGTGGATCGGCTGAGGTCGTTCATTGAGAGGGCCAATCCGTTCGGCGTCAACCCGGCCGGGCCTGCCTCGCGCAGCAATACAAGCATCCTCTCGAAATCAGTCAGCGGCTTAGTAGTTGCCATCACCATGCTTTTCCTGACAAGAAAAAAAATAGCTAATCATTTGAATATTATGTCTTTAATTTCATCTCGTCACGAAATTCAGGAATAGCCTTTTTCTTGTCAAATGCAAAAAAGAGGAGCGATTCAAGCCACCTTATCCAGTTTCGCAATGCTCAAATCAAGCAACTTCATCCCATGCTTACCAAAGTTGATATGCGCCCGCGCATTCATGCCACCGCCTTCGATGTTGACGATCACCCCTTCGCCGAACTTGGCATGCGCGACTGACTCGCCGATCCGCCAACCCAGGCTTTGCTGGCTCAATGCGGGCACCACAGGCGCATCGACCCACGCCGCCTTCGGACTGTCGTAACGATAAAACGGCTGGATTTTCGGCGACAACCATTTCAGCGACTCTTCCGGCAGCTCGGCAAAAAAGCGTGACTTTAAGTTGTAGCGGGTCTGCCCGTGCAGCATCCGCGTTTGCGAAAAACTCATGTACAAGCGCTTGCGCGCCCGCGTAATGGCGACGTACATCAGCCGCCGTTCTTCCTCGACGCCGGCTTCTTCTTTCTGTGCATTTTCGTGCGGGAACAAGCCTTCTTCGAGGCCGGTGATGAACACCGTATCGAACTCCAGCCCCTTGGCCGAATGCACCGTCATCAGCTGCATTGCATCCTGCCCGGCGCTGGCCTGGTTGTCGCCGGCTTCGAGCGAGGCGTGCGACAAAAAGGCCGACAGCGGCGACATCACCGCCGGCAATGGCGCATCGGCATCGAGCACCTCGAAGCCGTCATCGAGCACGATGGCCGTGCCGCTCGCCGGCGCACTTTGCGGTCCGAGGAAGGCCGGCGCATCGTGGCCGAAGCCTTCTTCGTTGACGAACACGGTGGCGGCATTGACCAGCTGCTCCAGATTCTCGACCCGGTCCGCGCCTTCTTTTTCGTTGCGGTAATGCGCAATCAAACCACTCGCGGCCAGCACCACATTGACCATCTCCGGCAAAGCCAGCTGGGCGGTTTCAAAGCGCGTGCTTTCGATCAGCTTGATGAAGGCACCGAGCGACGAACCCGCCTTGCCGGCCACATGCGGCACGGCTGCATACAGCGACAGGTTGTGCGCGCGGGCGGCGTCCTGCAATTGCTCCAGCGACCGTGCGCCGATGCCGCGGGTCGGAAAATTGACCACGCGCAGGAAGGCCGAATCGTTGTGCAGGTTGTCCATTAGTTGCAGATAGGCGATCGCACTCTTGACTTCGGCGCGCTCGAAATAGCGCTGGCCGCCATAGACCTTGTACGGAATCCCGGCCGAGAACAGCGCATGCTCGATCACGCGCGATTGCGCATTCGAGCGGTACAGCACCGCGATCTCGCTGCGCAAAGCGCCTTCGTTGATCAGGCTCTTGGCTTCCTCGATGATCCATTGCGCTTCGAGCAGATCGCTGGTCGACTCATAGATCCGCACCGGCTCGCCATGGCCGGCATCGGTGCGCAGGTTCTTGCCGAGGCGCTTGGTGTTGTTGGCGATGAGCAGGTTGGCGGTATCGAGGATATGGCCATGCGAGCGGTAGTTCTGCTCCAGCTTGATCAGGTTTTGCACATCGAATTCGCGCTCGAAGGCCGACATGTTGCCGACGTTGGCTCCGCGAAACGCATAGATGCTCTGGTCATCATCGCCGACCGCGAACACCGCACCGCGCTTGCCGGCCATCAGCTTGAGCCAGTTGTATTGCAGGTTGTTGGTGTCCTGGAATTCATCGACCAGGATGTGCTTGAAGCGCGCCTGATAATGCTCGCGCAACGGCTGGTTGCGGCTCATCAGTTCATACGTGCGCAGCAGCAGTTCGGCAAAATCGACCACGCCTTCGCGCTGGCACTGGTTGTCGTAGTAGTCGTACAGCTCGACCATGCGGCGGTTGTAATCATCGCTGGCATCGACATCCTTGGCGCGCAAGCCCTGGTCCTTGGCACCGTTGATGAAGTACATCAGATTACGCGGCGGGAATTTCTCATCGTCGACATTGAGCGCTTTGAGCATCCGCTTGATCATCGACAGCTGGTCCGACGAATCGAGGATCTGGAAGGTCTGCGGCAATCCGGCGTCGCGGTGATGCGCGCGCAATAGCCGGTTGCACAAGCCGTGGAAGGTACCGATCCACATCCCGCGCGTGCTGATCGGCATCATCGCCGACAGCCGCAGCGTCATTTCCTTGGCCGCCTTGTTCGTGAACGTCACCGCCAGCACGCCATTCGGCGCGACCGCGCCGTTCTGGATCAGCCAGGCGATGCGGGTGGTGAGGACACGGGTTTTGCCGGAGCCGGCACCGGCGAGAATCAGCGCGTGCTGGGCGGGCAAGGTGACGGCGGCGAGTTGTTCGGGATTGAGGTTGTGGAGGAGATTTTGCATCGGGGGATTATAACGTCCGGGGGCGGGCTGGACGGTGGGCATTGGCGGACATTGTTGGTCTGCGCGCGTGGTCGCAGGATGCCGTGCATGCCCTTTTGCATTGCAAGCGTTCACAGGGCGCACTGTTTAAAAACCGTTCGCCCTGAGCTTGTGGAAGGGAGCTTGTCGACGGCGCACCGGCAT
>AEPR01000015.1 GCA_000195205.2 Oxalobacteraceae bacterium IMCC9480
AGGTCTCCGTTTCGCTATTCGTGAAGGTGGCCGTACGGTTGGTGCTGGTGTGGTTGCCAAGATCATCGAGTAATATTCTAGTTGTCAAACAGATGTTTGACTTATATTGCCGCGGATAACTTAATCCGCGGCTCGTTCTTTTAAGGATTGCCATGTCTAGCCCGAACCAAGAAATCCGTATCCGTCTTAAAGCGTTCGACTATCGGCTGATCGATCAGTCTGCCCTTGAGATCGTTGAGACAGCAAAGCGTACCGGTGCAGTCGTCAAGGGACCCGTGCCACTGCCAACACGGATTCAGCGTTTCGATGTCCTGCGTTCACCGCATGTGAACAAGACTTCGCGTGATCAGTTTGAAATCCGTACCCATGTCCGTTTGATAGATATCGTTAATCCTACAGACAAGACTGTTGATGCATTGATGAAGCTTGATTTGCCAGCGGGCGTTGATGTGGAAATTAAATTGCAATAATTTATCGCTTGAGGTATGTCGAATTCTCGAATAATTTGTTGTGGAAGAATGGAACTGCCGTTATAATTTCCGGCTTCGGTGGAGGAGCGTAGTTCTCTATGCTTCTTCCACGTTATTTAGTAGTACAACAACAGCCCTGCCCAATCGTAGGCGGGAATGGAGAAAAAATGAGCCTTGGCCTTGTTGGTCGCAAGGTTGGTATGATGCGAATTTTTACGGATGACGGCGATTCAATTCCAGTTACCGTAGTTGACGTATCAAACAACCGAGTCACCCAAATTAAAACCCCTGAAACAGATGGCTATACTTCTGTCCAGGTTGCATTCGGTCAGCGACGCGCTTCCCGTGTCAATCAAGCTACAGCTGGGCATCACGCCAAAGCTGGTGTTGAAGCTGGTACCGTCCTTAAAGAATTCCGCATCGATGCAGTAAAAGCTTCCGAAATGAAAGCTGGTGATATCGTTGCAGCTAGCCTTTTCGAAGTTGGTCAAAAAGTTGACGTGCAAGGTATTTCGATCGGTAAAGGATACGCTGGTGTTATCAAGCGTTACAACTTTAGCTCGGGTCGCGCTACGCACGGTAACTCGCGATCGCACAACGTTCCAGGTTCAATCGGTATGGCGCAGGATCCTGGTCGCGTTTTCCCCGGTAAGCGCATGACCGGTCACATGGGTGACGTTACCGTAACCACGCAAAATCTTGAGATCGCACGCATTGATGCCGATCGTCAGCTTCTGCTGATTAAAGGTGCTGTGCCGGGTGCCAAGAATGGCAAGGTTGTTGTTTCGCCTGCTGTCAAAATCAAAGCAAAGAAAGGAGCTTAATCAATGGAACTCAAGCTCCTTAATGATCAAGGTCAAGCGGCATCCGATGTAGCAGCGCCCGATACTATTTTCGGCCGCGATTACAACGAAGCACTGATTCATCAAGTCGTTGTCGCTTACCAGGCTAACGCTCGTAGCGGTAACAGCAAGCAAAAAAATCGTGAAGAAGTTCACCACACCACCAAGAAGCCTTGGCGTCAAAAAGGTACGGGCCGCGCTCGTGCCGGTATGTCGTCGTCACCTCTTTGGCGTGGCGGCGGTCGGATTTTCCCAAATTCGCCGGATCAGAATTATTCGCACAAAGTCAATAAGAAGATGTATCGCGCTGGCCTGTGCTCCATTCTTTCCCAGTTGGCACGTGAGGGACGTATTTCAGTGATTGAGGAAATTTCTCTCGAAGCACCGAAGACGAAACTGCTGTCGTCCAAGTTGAAGGAAATGGGTCTCCTCGAGTCAGTATTGATTATTGCTGACACAATCGATGAGAACCTGGCGCTTGCTTCACGCAATTTGCCACATGTCCTTATTGTTGAGCCACGTCATGCCGATCCTGTGTCGCTGGTGTTTTACAAGAAAATTGTAATAACCAAGGCCGCATTGGCAAAGATTGAGGAGATGTTGGCATGAGCGCGAATCTGAAATTCAGCGAAGAGCGTTTGATGAAGGTTTTGCTGGCTCCGGTTATTTCGGAAAAAGCTACTTTTGTTGCAGAGAAAAATGAACAAGTCGTTTTTCTGATCATGCCTGACGCAACCAAGCTTGAAGTCAAAGCTGCGGTTGAGTTGCTTTTCAAAGTCGAAGTTGAGTCCGTGCAAGTCGCGAACCGCCAAGGCAAAAAGAAGCGTTCGGGTAAATTCAATGGCCGCCGTAATCATACGCGTCGCGCATTCGTTTGCTTGAAGCCTGGTCAGGAAATCAACTTCACCGAGGAGGCTAAATAATGGCACTCGTTAAAGTAAAACCAACCTCACCTGGCCGTCGTGGCATGGTCAAGGTAGTCAATGCCGATCTTTATAAAGGTCGTCCATTTGCTGGCTTGATAGAAGCTCAATCGAAGAGCGCAGGTCGTAATAATAACGGTCACATCACCACTCGCCATATTGGTGGCGGTCACAAACAGCATTATCGCGTTATTG
>AEPR01000014.1 GCA_000195205.2 Oxalobacteraceae bacterium IMCC9480
CAGCCTGCATAACGACGGCAACTTGAATACGGTGAGGTTTTTTGGGGGTTCTATCTTAGATATGCACTGGTATAGCGTGGGTTCAACCTATACAATTGCTTAGGATGAAATAGGTTGAATTATTTATTTTTAGCATGTTTTGCACACACTGGAGTCATATGGAATTGAACATGAAACCGGTCGTCGTCAGTGGCGACGAACTTAATGCGCTGGCAGAACGGTCAGGGCGGATGTTAAAAAAAATCCGTGATTCGATGTTACAGCCATTCCCCCGAAAACAATCACCTACATTTACGAGCGGCAAGTTACAAAGCATCTGCGGGATTGATAAAACACGAATGAACTACTTGCTTGGAAAAGATTTTCCACAAGGATTTCAGTCAGGTAAAGGACGTCAGCGTACATTTACTCTTGAAGAATCGATTGCCTGGGTTAAAGGCACGATTGGTAAAGACCAACAGCGCCCACAGGGACAGTTAGGCAAAGTGATTGCCGTAGCTAACTTCAAGGGCGGAGTCACAAAGACGACGACATCCATGATTCTGGCCCAGGGACTCGCGCTGCGCCATGCGCGTAAAGTCTTGATCATCGATCTCGACCCGCAAGGTTCGACCACCACGTTTTTTGGCATTAATCCGCATGCCGAGGTCGAAGCGGACCAAACAGTACTGCCTCTGATTGATAACTCACAACCAGACCTGACTTTTGCCCCAATGCAGACCTACTGGACTGGTGTCGATCTGATTCCAAGTTCAACGGACCTGTTTAATGCCGAGTTCATCCTGCCGGCAAAGGTACATAGCGAGGATCCAAGTTTTCAGTTCTGGAATGTACTGCGAAATGGCTTGATTCCCCTCCTCCCGATGTATGACTATGTCATTATCGATTCAGCACCA
Source organism: Oxalobacteraceae bacterium IMCC9480 (assembly GCA_000195205.2). Taxonomy (GTDB): domain Bacteria; phylum Pseudomonadota; class Gammaproteobacteria; order Burkholderiales; family Burkholderiaceae_D; genus Actimicrobium. Next base: position 897 of record AEPR01000014.1, read on the forward strand.
ACACTGTCGTATCTGACAATTAACGCCCTTTTCGCTGCAGACTCGATCATTGTTCCCGTGGTACCGGACACACTATCATTTGCATCGATGGTGCAATTCTGGACTCTTTTTTCCGATCTAGTCAATGGACTCAAAGATATTTCCAAAGGTCCAAAACAGAAAGTATTTGATTACATCGATATCCTGATTACCCGGATACCAGCCAAGTCATCGGCACAAATGGTGCGGGACTGGATTATCAAAACATACGGAGATCATGTCTTGCCCGTCGAGATTCCTGAAACATCGTTGGCCATGACTACCTCCGCCGAATTCGCGACGGTCTACGATATGCCCAATTATCAAGGCAGCACCAATGCTTATGAACGGATCTGCGAACCATACGATCGACTGGTCGATATTGTAGACAGCAAAAGCTGTCTGCTATGGGGCATTGGCGATACACCGACAAAGGAAAAGTGAAATGGCATCTATTAAAGAACGGCAAGCGAACAAGGCTGCTTTGATCAATCTTGATGATGACGAACCGCAGCAACAAGCAGCGGTGCGCAGCGAACCTCGAACGGCACCGGGGCAGTTAATGAACCTGCAAGGAAAGTACGCTCAAGCTCTCGACGAAAACAAACAATTGCAGGAGCGATTACAAGCAGCCGTTCCTAGCGAATTGCCGCTTGACGACTTGCACGAGAAAGCAGGGCGGCGCAGGAAACTTACCGATGATCAGTTTACCGAACTCGTCAGCAACCTGCGGACTAATCCGCTCGTTACTCCCGTGACGGCACGAAGTCGTCCCGCTGGCGGCTACGAGATTGTGTCCGGTCATAACCGTGTGCAGGCATTTCGGGAATTGGGTCGCGACCGGATTCTTGCTGTCGTTATTGAAGCAGATGACGATCAGGCGGAACTCAATGCGTTCTATGCGAATTTGCTTCAGTCAGATTTGCCTGACTTCGAAAAGTATCTGGGATTTTGTCACATCGAGGAACGTCATCCAACACTCACACGTGTAGAGATCGCCGCGAACGCCGGTGTGTCTAAGTCAACCATTACACAGCTGATGAGTTTTAGCAATTTGCCTGCTGAGACTATTGATATCTTGCGCACGCATCCGCACCTCGTCGGTGCTAATGCAGCACAAGATCTCGCTAAGCTTAGTGAGCAGGGTAGGGCGGTTCAAGTTACAGATGCAGTGCGTCGTCTTGCCGCCGGCGAGTTTGATCAAACACGGGCGGTGAAATTTGCACGCCTGGATGCTGCGGTTAAACCAAAAGCAAAAGCATCCGAACCGCTACGGATCCGTTCTGGAAAAAATACGTTTTGTGATGTGCTTCAAGCTGACAAGGTGTTGCGACTGGTGTTTTCTTCGGCAGAAGATGCCGCGGTTACCCAGGCGGCGATTCGTGCGGTATTACAAGCTTTGGCGGACGCAAAAAAAGAGAAGTAAGACGAGTTGATACTATCAACCCCATTATAATCAACGACTTATAAAAAACGTATAGTCCATTTGAAGGAAGAAGACACTAAGTGGACGGCGAAGAATAGTGGTGAAAATTGCGATTAGTTGTCTGGTGCCTGGTTTTTTTAGTTCAATAAATAGCCCCCTCACGAGCAGCACAAAATTGCATCATTTATCGCAAGCAAGGTGCTTCAGTCAGTTCATGGGGCGTTCGAGTTGGTGGACGTTGTCTTCGAACACAAAATTTAGTTATTTGTTCAAGACGATCGACGGCTTTTCAAGTTTATTTATGGTCAGGGAATTGCGGCGCAATCCCACTAAAAAACACGGATATGCAATGCGAGTCATCCTGGTCGATTTCTTGATTTATAAGTCATTGATATAAAAATACAAAAAAGTCCGAACGGATTTTTTTTAGAGAGTTATTCGGTGGAATTAACTAATGCGTATTGATTGAAGTTAAAACAATTCCCTCATCTTTCGTTGGTAAGGGTGCTCCCAACACCAGAAAAACGGCTCGCGATACGAGGCTAATCGATACTCTCTGGTTTTGCATCCTGCCAAGCGAGCACATCGCACTGTGTCGTCATCACAGTTTAAAGACCAAGCCTAAGGTTCAAAACCGACCGGAATAATAAGCGTAACTGTTGCTGCATAGCAGTCTGTCTTTGATAATTGGAGGTGCTGCGCTAGCTGAATAGCAAAACGTCAGAACGCGTCAACCCGAGCCAAACCAGGATAACGACTTGTAGAGGTATAAAGCCTCGCACTACCATTCAAAATCGCCGTACGACAATCGGAATGTGTAATCGTGGCGGGACTAACATCCATAAGTCTGACGCTCTCTACATCGGACTACACGGCGGTCAGCCGCCGAGCGGGGGCGTTACCAATTATGAAATTAACGTCAACAGCAAGGGGATCGCTGACCGTGTTGGTTGTCAGCGCAGGCCTTGATGTTTTTGGCGCATACCAGTAAACCGAAGAGATGGATGCCGATGCGTATGAACTACGCGAGACTGTTAATCAAGCCACGAACGCTGATTCGGTAACCTGGCTGACTGGAGACGGCACCATCCTGAATCTGGCAAATCAAAGTCACACACTGCATTGGTGTGTTGCTGAAGGGGCGGATAGAGAGTGATCGTTCGTTACTGTTTATTTGACTTAACTTTGATGAGCAACAGAGGAAAGTTGTAATTTTGTTTGGTGTGCCAGTGCACAGTTAAAACGAATATCTATAACCAAAGCGCTGAAAACGTATTTCAGCGCTTTTTTGATAGCCGGGGAACTAAACAACGTTTAGTCCCTAGCGCGGATTAAACGTAGCGCCTGCGGCTGTTCTTATTAACAGCTTTTATCAGGGGAAAAGTCATGTTTAAGCCTATCAGAAAAAACTACGTGAGCGCTGTTGCAACCGTCAACGGTCTGTATCGCATCGTCGATGTGAGGGTGTATTGACGCACTATATTGCATCGCTAAGCATGCAACTGGAAGGCAAGGAGCGAAGTGTTTTGACCGAGTTTTATCCTCAACAAAACAGGAAGCTAAGCGAAACGCTGGGTGTTGAACCTATTGAACAGACCTGGTGGCCAATAAGCCAACACGAATATTGGAGGTGCGTGTTGAATTGCTAGATGTACGTAAACCGCGATTTAATGAGGTTTGTACTGCTGAATTAAATGATGCAAAACTCAAGTAATTCATACCTTTGCCAGCACAATCGCTAACTCACGCTTAGAAGCACTTGCCGCGTTCATCAACCGTCGACAGTTCGCAACATGTCGAGTTTCAATCGCGTAACGTAGGGTAGGGGACAGGGATTGGTTTATACCAATCCCTGTTTGTCGAATCATAGGGCGAAATTTTCTGCATGACAGGCAATAGGATCTGTAGCAATCTGCTTTCCAATCCGGCCTGACCTGCATCTAGTCGCACTAGTCTGTAATTCGTTGATCAAAGCTGATAATAACTGCGACTGTCCATCAATGCGGTGGCTCTGCGAGCTAACGTGGGAATATGACCGCTGCCGAGTGGCGTGAGGTTCGGGCCACGTCCAAACCTGATTCTTGAACAAATCACACAAGCCCCCGATCAGATCGATCAGGACACCACCTCGATGAACTATGCGACATCACTTTTTGGCGTTCATCGTTCGACCTTTTACCGGTCGCTGGGACGCCACTCATGGGGATGCAGCGTTATGACACCGGCTAGTTATATAATTCATTCTAGTCATAGATTCCCGTTTATCTGGTAATAGATTACAGTGTTATCTAGTCAGTGGAACATTAAAGGAGCTTGAAATGGGAACTACCCATGACACAATCGACCAACTTACCCTTGTACGCCTGGTTGAGTCTGGTGTGGTGCACGGAGCTTCCATCATCGGCCAGCCCGGAGGTTGGGGTGTTGTCATCCAGTACGGCAAGACCGAGCGAGCACTGGCAGCCAAGCGCGGAGCAGTACGTAACTTTGCCCGGTTTGAAACGCTGGTCGGCTATCTGAAGAAGATAGGTATTGCCAAATATCAGGTTGATGCTACCCACTACGATCCTGCTACCGTCAAAGATGAGCGTTTCCGCGAAGATGTCGCCGAACGCATGCGTCACGCGCACGAGGCAGCAGCGCATGACAAGTGGTTTCGTGCGCAGGTAGAGCACGCCTTGACGGAAGCCGATGATCCAGCCACGGTTTGGGTATCGAATGAAGAGGTCAAAGAGCGCAGCGCAGCACGCCGCGCTGAATGGTTGACGCGCGCCAAACGACAAGCTGCAGGGAGTGACGTTTGATTCTGGTTTGGCTTCCTTCCGCGAATGTGACTCGTGATGCGCAACTCGACTACATTGCCAATGAAAGTTTTCTTGCCGCCATCGATCAAGATGAGGAAATCGAAAGGCAGGTAGATATGCTGTTAGCTCACCCGGACATGGGGCGACCTGGAAGAGTAACGACGACCCGCGAGCTTGTCATTGGCAGAACATCTTTTATTGTCGCGTACCGAGTCAAAGGCACGCGCATCGAAATTTTGCGTGTATTGCACGGTTCGCAACATTGGCCACACAACATGCGGGAAATGCTGAAAATGTAGAGCCTGAAATCGTACGCTCAATGCAAGGTATTACATGGGCATTACTGATACCTCATTCGAAACCGAGGACCTTCATGGTGCGGCAAAAACATCCGCGTAAATGGGCGTTGGTGCACTTCGAACCCGAGAA